>JAKURS010000004.1 GCA_022449705.1 Candidatus Poseidoniia archaeon
GTTAATGGAATTCGCTACCTACCATTCTAGAATGGAACAAGCTCAGCATTAAAAACAAAGAAGCATTAGGGGAATATGAATTCGGAAGAAAGGGAGATGATTAAAGCTCTTCCAAATCGCTTGTTGGGAATCATAATTGGTATTATTTTAGTCGTAAATGCAACCCCCATAGGAAATGCTGCACCTATCGAATTTCAAAGTATACTTACAACGAATATGAAACTTTTAGGGTGGATTGTCATTATTCTATCTTTCCTGAAAACCGCAATTGACTATTGGCTAAGATTTACACCGGAAGAGGAATTCGAAAAAGGCTAGATGCCTGCGCGTGGTGGGAGCGATGGGATTTGAACCCATATCGGCGGGTCTCACCTATGGTGGCATGCAGGTCAGCGCTCCAGTCATTCATCACTGTTCAGCAGACCTATTGCCATCATTCCTGCATAACTGGAGCCCGCAATGATGCCTGGTTACACCACGCTCCCGTTACGCGCAGACGACTGCGCATTCTGCCCCACTCTTAAAGCTGACTCCTCACGGAGCGTTTATTTACGGGCAGGCGTCGCGCCCCGCGTGGGGAGTGTCGAACCAGAGCCCGCTGACAGCGAAAAAGCCGAGGAGGAGGAGCGTCCTGAACACGTGCCGTGCCATCCACTCGACAAGGTGTGGCTGCCGACCTATCCCGATGAGAATACACAGGATGCGCTCCACACCTGGTGCACCGACACCGGCACCGTCCGCAACCAGGGCGGAGAGGAGGCGCGGCCACGTGGCTTCTGGGTGACTGTGCTCTACCGGCTGCAGCGGCGGCTCGAGAAGGAGGCGCGTAAGACCGGGATAACGGCGCAACTTACCGAGCCACAGGCCAAACTGATACTGCACGAGCTGGACGCACTGGACGGCTACTACGACCGCTGGTGGCGCACCGAGTCATCGCAGGTCACCGAATTCGTGCGCGTGGTGCAGAAGTGGCGGCCCGACATTTCGGAGCAGCTGGTCGTTGACACCGTAAAACGGACGTGGTGAGCTGGCGGTTGTCGCCCCCTCGATGCTGGGCGCGGATTTCGGCCGGCTGCGCGAGCTTGCGGAGCTGGTAGCACCGCACAGCGGCTACCTGCACATGGACGTCATGGACGGCCACTTCGTGCCGAACCTGACCATGGGACCTGACACAGTCGCGGCGTTGCGCGGCCTCGCACCGCTGGACGTGCACCTGATGGTTACCGACCCGCTCAATTTCGTGGAGTCATTTGCCGACGCGGGAGCGGATATCATCACCGTCCACGCCGAGGCGAATGATACGGCGGCGGCAATCGACGCCATCCATGCGCGCGGGCTGAAGGCGGGAGTCGCGATTCGGCCTTCAACCCCACTCAGCGCGCTTGACCCGTGGCTCGACGCGGCAGAGCTGCTGCTGCCGATGTCAGTCGAGCCCGGCTTCTGCGGCCAGGAATTCGACGAAGGAACTTACGACCGCATCCGCGCCCTGCGAGAGGCACGGCCGGACGCGCTTATCGAGGTTGACGGTGGCGTCACCTGCGAGAATGCCGCAGCGCTGCGCAAGGCGGGAGCGGATATCCTGGTTTCGGGCAGCGCCATCTTCGGGACCGAAGACCCGGTCGCCGCCGCACTTACGATTGCGGGCCTCGAATGACTTTTATATAGTTCCCGGTCCCCCCACCAGTATGCGCTGCGTTACGCTCGCCTCTCTTCTGTTCTGCGCCTTCGTCATGGCGCAGCCTGGCAGCAGTGCCGAGCGCCCGGTCGAGGATTTTACCCACGCGGTCATCGGTGAAGAGTTCACCGCAACCTGGTGCGTCTACTGCCCAAGCGCGGCAGATAACCTGAATAAGGTCTGGCAACCCAAGTCAGAATACCCGGACGACCCGTACTACCATGACCAGTTCTTTTTCGTGGCGCTGATTACAGATGTGAACGACAAGGCGGGCGACCGTGCTGGTGACTACCCTGACTTCACCGGATACCCCACCGTCTATTTTGACGGTGGCGACGAAAAGGTCGAAGGAGGGCAGTCTGACACTTCCAATTACGAGCAAGCCATCGACAACTGTGGTGGCCGCACTGACACCGATATTTCGCTGCGCATCTCAATGCAGCACCTGGGTAATGACCAGATAGCGGTACAGGCGTACATCACCTGGAACGGGGATGCAGGCTTTGGTGATCCCACCTTCGACGGCTATATCCGGGCGTATATTGTCGAACCAGTCTCGCGATACGACAACTACGACGGCGAACCGTACCACTTCGGCTTCCTCGACTACGCTTTTGACCAGGAGGTGGAGCTGGACCCCCACGAGGAAGTTGTACTCGAGACTGTCTGGATTGGGGGTGAGCATAGCGGAGATGCAGATGGTGATGGTGATTGTGGAGATGAAACTGATTGTGAGGACTTCTCTGACATCAGCTACGATAACCTGAACATTTTCGTTTCCTTCTTCAACAATGAGCAAACCTCTGCTGATGACTACGCGTTGCAGACCGCCTTCGCCATCCCGCCACAGGTCAGCTTCGAGTTCCCCACCGGCAACCTGAACGACACCGCCAGTCTGCCGGGCAGCGCCAGCCAGCCCCGGAGCGCAATTGCCACGGTGGAGTACAGTGTCGATGGCGGCGAATGGATACTTGTTGATGGCACGGCCGAGTTCAACCTGATGCTCGATACGACCGCCTACGAGAGCGGGCAGCACGAACTGGTGCTGCGTGTCAGCGACGCTGGCGGCACAACGGTCGAGCTGGCGGGAAACATCGAAATCCTGAACGACAGCGAGCCACCCGAGGTTTCCTGGCTCGCGCCTGAGGCGGAGACCGATGTCTCAGGGCTGGTGGTGCTGGCGGCGAGCGCCAGCGACAACGGCGGGGTCGCAACCGTTGAGTGGCACCCTGGCGACGGCGAATGGCGGCAGATGCAACATGTCACCGACCAGCGCTGGGAGGCGGAGTGGAACACCGAGGAGGCGGGAGTCGAGAATGGGGATTACGCGCTGGAAGTGCGCGCTACTGACGAATACGGCAACACCGCCACGGCCAGTCGTGCGCTGACGGTCGCTAACAGTGGCGAGGTGACCTACCCTGCAATCGATCTTGATGGCGTCCACGCGTTGCCGGTGGCCGGCGACTTCACCGTCACAGTCACAGCGGAAGACCCTGAGGGCATCGCCAGCCTCGAGTACCGGATTGACGCAGGTATCTGGAAGTCAATCAGCGATGGCAGCTTCGATATTGATGTTATTGCGCTGTCCGACGGCGTCCACGCGCTGGATGTGTGGGCAATCGACAACGTGGGAACCAATGCCTGGAACAACGTCAGTTTCGAATGCGACGCGACAGCGCCATTAGTTGCACTCGGTGCGGTACCCGAAATAGTGACTGCCCTGGTACAGATTGACTTCACGGTCAGCGACTACTCGGAACTGGGCAGCTTGCGCTACCGCGTCGATAGCGGTGACTGGCAGCCCCTGGAACCCGATGACACATCGCTGGAATGGGATTCAACAACGGTTGTGGATGACAGAGATTATGTACTGGAGCTGGAAGCAGTCGACGTACTCGGTAACCTCGCCAGTGACTGGGTTACGTTCGAAGTGAAGAACCGCGCGTACCTCTTCCCGGTTTCCGGTGCAAAAGCAGGGGCGCCGATCGAGGTGCGCGCCTATGTGGATTACCCCGACCCGGTCGCAGTCTACCTGCTGGTGGCTGGACAACGGCTCTCGATGCAGGCGGGTCCCGCTGGCTGGAGCACCGAGGTGACCATGGCCGAGGCGGGTCAGTATCCCTGCCGCATCGAGGTCGACACGGGGCACGGCAGCTTCCAGAGTGAGGAACAGATGTTGAACATTGGGAAAGCGGCTCCGATACAGGAATCCTCCGACGGCAATGACCTGCAGCTGCCGGGACCCGGAATTCTTGTGGCCCTCGCGGCACTGGGATTCGTAGCAAGACGGCGGCACTAAGACAGCTGTTCTCGAACAACCAGCGGCACCTGCGCAGCAACTTCAGTTGCCAGGAATCCAGCACCGTGCACTTCGGCAGCGCGCTCGCCAGCTATTCCAAGCAGCCAAGCAGCAACCCGCGCCGCCTGGAATCCCGTAAGACCACGCGCCATTGCCGCAGCACACATTCCTGCCAGCACGTCACCGGTGCCGCCTACTGCCAGCCGTGGATGGCCGGTGCGATTACGTCGCGTATGGGTACCATCAGTGATGATATCCTCCGGCCCCTTGGCGAGAACCGTAGCGGAATAGGCTAGCGCGACAGCCCTGACCGTCGCTTCCCGCCCATCATCACCAAGTGCGATGCCAGCCGCCTTCGCCAGTCTCGCCAGCTCGCCCGCGTGCGGCGTCAGCAATGCCCCCTGCGCTGCTTCCGGCTCCAACCTGAACAACCCGTCGGCGTCAACCACGCACGGCTTCTGCCACCTGCGGAGCAGCTTGTCTATCGCTACAATGGTTTCAGGGTCACGCCCCAGCCCGGGGCCGACCAGCAACACGTCGGCCTTCGCCTCCGCCTCGAGCACGGTCGCGACGTGCCCGGGTGCGAAGTAGTTGCCCGGCAGCGGATGCACAATCAGCTCGGGCGCGTGCCGTGCCACCACACTGGCGGCGCTCTCAGGCACGTACATCGGCACCAGGTCAGCGCCCATGCGGTATGCCCCCATCGCGGCCAGCGACGGCGCGCCGGTGTAGGGGCCACCGCCAACGAACACGACGACACCGTTCTGCCCCTTGCGCGCGGTGGCATCAACGGGCGGCAGCAGCTGCAGCTCGCCCGGTCCGGTGTAGCGCTCCGCCTCGGGCGGAAAACCGATATCAGCTATGATTATTTCGCCGCAGGTGGCTTCAGTCATGCCCTCCTTCAGCGCGTGGAAAGTCACGGTCAGCTGCGGTTGCACCGCTCCAGGGAGTCCGAGCCCGGACGGCACGTCCACCGCCACCACCGGCGGTCCCGCGTTGAGCGCCGTGACCATGCCACTGTAAGGCTCACGCAGCTCGCCCCGCAGCCCTGACCCAAGCAGCGCGTCGACCGCCACATCCGCCCCGGCAAGCAGCTTCGCAAGCGCCTGCGGCGGATGCACTTCGCCCTCCCAGCGGTCGCGCGCCTGCTGCGAAATGCTGGACCGCGGCTCGTCCGCCAGCATGACGTCCACGTCCAGTCCCGCTTCCGCCAGCAGCCGAGCAACGACCAGCCCGTCACCGCCGTTGTTGCCGCTGCCGCACACCACTACAATGCGCTGCGCTTCCAGGAACCGCTCACGCAGCGTATCGGCGACTGCCTTTCCGGCATTCTCCATCAGCTCGCCCAGGTCAACCCCGAGCGCGACAGCGTTGTGGTCAAGGACCCTGAACTCCGCCAGCGGGAGCATGGCTTGTCAGGCTCGCCCGGCTAAAGAGCCTCTGCTCCAGCAGGAACCTGATAGCCAACCTACAAGGTTTTCAGCAGCTCGAACAAGAAGAGCAGGAAAAAACCGGCCAGGATGGCACCGGCGACGCGTCCCATCGGCAGCCGCACCAGCCCCATCGCTGCGAGCGTTGCCAGCAGCAGCAGCGGTAGCGTGCGCACAATGACGTAGCCACCGACCGGGACTGGCGACACCAGCGCCAGCAGCCCCAGCACCAGCCCGATATTGGCGATATTGGAGCCGATAACGTTGGCGACGGCAATATCGTGGAACCCCTTGCGTGCCGCGGTCAGCGATCCGGCCAGTTCCGGGAGCGAAGTGCCAATTCCGACCACGGTCAGCCCGATAATCAACTCTGGGATGCCAGCCCAGACGGCAAGTGCGACCGCACCCTCGATTGTCAGGTGCGCGCCCAGCAGCAGCACCGCCACACCCAGCGCCAGTCGAGGCAAGCTCCCTTCGCGTTCCGGCTCGGCGGTCACGGCCGCAGGGCGGCGGAAGAGCCACGCCACGTACGCGAAGTAGAGCAGCAGCAGGAACGCGCCCTCGCTACGAGTCACGATTCCGTCCAGCGCTACGCCGTAGAGCAGGAAGGCGAACGCCAGCATCACTTGGCCATCGGTGATTACGCCGGGCGCCGGCATGATTATGCGGCCATAGCGATACCAGCAGAGTAGGCAAGCGCTGGCTAACACTAGCCCCAGGTTGGACATGTTTGAGCCGATGATGTTCCCCAGCGCAAGTTCGTCGTGCCCGCGTGTCCCGGCCAGCAACGACACCATCACTTCCGGCAGGCTGGTGGCAAAGGCGACCAGCGTCACGCCGATGACGTGTGTTGAGACCCCCCACTCGCGCGCCAGCCTGACAGCGTTCTCGATGAATGTGTCGGCGCCGAGCAGCAGCAGTAGCAGTCCCACCCCCAGGAACGCAAGCGCTTCGAGCATCAGGCCGCCATCACCGCGGGGGCCTCGCGGCCGGAGCGCAGCCCTCGCATGTGTGCCACGCGTCGCTCCAGCAGCTGCGGCGTGGCGATGTCGTGCCGCACGTGCAGGCCGCGGCCGCTAACCGCTGCGAGGCCCGCCTCGCACTGCGCCTCCGCGGCGGCGAGCATCGCGCCACTGCCAACGACCGCTGCCGCACGTGAGCTAGTCGTCTCTAGCGTACCGCCGGGCGACTGGTTGACCGCTGCGTAGAAGAGCGAAGCACCGCTGGCGGCCAGCTGTTCCTCGTTGATAATTAGCGTGCAGTCACGGCGCGGTTTCACACCGTAGCCCTCGGGAACTACGTACTTGCAGACCGTCGCCGCGGGGCGGAATTCAACCTCGCAATCAGCGAGCGTGCCGGTTGCCATGCCGTGGCAAATGGCCACGAAATCGCTTTGCAGGATTTCAAGCACGTTTAGCGCCTCCGGGTCTCCCAGCCGGGCGTTGTACTCGATAAGCCTGGGGCCGTTTGCGGTGGCGATGAAGCCGCCGTAGAGGAAACCGCGGTAGGGCTCGCCGCATTCCTCGCGCAGGGCGGCCGCCGTGGCCTCGTTAATGGCGCATGCAGCATTTATATCCTCATCTTCCAGAAACGACAGGGTGTGGGTAGCGTCGCTGTAGGAGCCCATTCCGCCAGTATTGGGGCCACGATCACCTTCCAGGGCACGCTTGTGGTCCTGCACCACCGGCATGTGACGCAGTGTCTCACCATCACAGAGACTCATCAGCGAGAACTCCTCGCCGACCAGCTTTTCCTCAACGACGAAGCGACCATCCTTCGTAACCAGTTCGCGGCAGTAACCGAGCGCCTCACTGTGCGAGTGGAGGTGGTCGTCCGCCACCTTGACCCCCTTGCCACCCGCCAGGCCATCGTACTTGACGACGTAGCCGTCGCCCAGCTCGGCCAGCCAGTCAGCGACGCCCTCCAGCGCATCGAAAGTGCGGTAGCGCGGGCAGCCGGGAATCCCGTTCCGCGTCAGGAGGTCACGCGCGAACGCCTTGGATGTTTCGATTTGCGCCAGCTCACGGCCGGGGCCAACGGTCGGGATGGACGCCACCCGCAGCGCGTCGGCAACACCTGCTGCCAAGGGTGCTTCGGGGCCGATGACTGCAAGTTCTGCACCCTGCCGGATGGCGTAGCCGATTACCTCGTCCGGGGAGTTCAGGTCACCCAGTTCCAGGTCATCTGCCAGCGCCATGATGCCAGGATTCAGGTTAGAAGCGAAACAGCTGACGGCGGCTCCGGAGTTACAGAGCGCGCGAGTAATTGCGTGCTCGCGCGCACCAGAGCCAACAACCATGACTCTGGTCATCAGTCGTCCTGCAACAGGCTCCCGATGCGCACCAGCGGCAGCAACTCGACTTCCACGGCGCGCAGCGCCTCATCGGCGCCTTCTTCACGGTCAACTACCACGATGGCCTGCTCTACAACACCACCTTCGCGGCGGATTACCTCTATGGCATCAAGCAGCGAGCCACCAGTGGTTGCAACATCCTCCACCACAATTACCTTTCCCAGCAACTTGCCCTCGATACGGCTAGCGGTGCCGTGGACCCGCTCGCCCTTGCGAATCATGACGTAGGGCAGCCCGGTCTTTAGCGAGAGCGCGACCGCCAGCGGGACGGCGCCCAGCTCCATTCCGGCGATGACTTCTGCCTCATCGGGAACGAGCAGTGCCATCTCGGTAGTAATCTGCTCCAGGATTAGCGGCTGGGTGGCGGCCAGCTTCAAGTTAACGTAGAATTTTGACCTGCGGCCGGATGTGAGGCGAAAGTCGCCGAACTGCACCGCGCCGCATTCCTGCAGTAGCCCTGCCAGGCCCATCCGGCCGCCACAGCAGGGGCTGACAAATATGGCTACCCCTGCCCCCGCATGCGCATGGCGCGGGATGAGCCGGAGCTGGAGCGGAACGCAGTGCGCTACACGACGAAGCCGCTGCCGCCCTACCGCTACCTGCCGGGGCTGCACCCGCACCCGGTGGCAAACCCGCACGGCCACAGCCATGGCGCGCCTGATGAGCCGTGCCCCGCCTGGGACGCGGAGGAGTGGCGCACGCTCGATGACTGGCTATACGGCGTGGACCTCTGTAACCACCACTACTACTGGGAGTCGCACGAGGCGTGGGAAGGGCTATGGCTGGTGGTTCCGCGCCGCAGTGTACCGCACCGCTTCCTGCAAGGCATGATCAAGCTCTCTGCGGCGCTGCTCAAGGTGCGGCTGGCGATGCTGACGAAGAAGGACATCGCCGGCGCGCAGTCGCTCGCACCGGCCGGGCTGGAGCTGCTCGCGTCGGTTGGCCGTGACCAATACATGGGGCTCGCGCTCGAAAAACATATCGAAACCATGCGTGAATACTTCGCGCCGCTGGCGACGGGCGAACTGCCTGATATCCGCGCCTGCCCGTTAATCCTGCCCGACGACTAGCTCCAGCGCCCCGGGTACGACCTGTACGTCCAGCCGCCGCACCCCGTCACCGGGGAGGCAGTAGAACTCGCCGTCGGCCTGGATGCAGAGGTCCGTTTCGCACGCCAGCGCCAGCCGCGTGGTCGAGACGAGCCGCACCGCCGGATTTCCAAGATGGGTGCCGGCGAGCACCTGCGGCAATAGCAGCAGCATGTTGAGCCGACTTACCTCGCCTGCGACGAGGAAGTCGAGTACACCGTCATCCATGCGTGAATCAGGCGTAGTGAGGAAACCACCCCCCTCGCGCGGGCCGTTGCCGACAACCAGCATCATCACGCGGTGCGCCACGTGGTCGCCATTCCAGCGCAGCAGCATCCGCGGCGCTGCAAAGTAGTAAAGGATGGTCCAGAGCGTTGCGATAAGATACTTTGGGAAGTCACGCAGCATCACGTAGCGGCTCTGGACATTGACCGTCGCGTCGAAGCCGATGCCAGCGGTATTGCAAATATACTCGTCGCGTCCCGCGCCGCGTAGGTGCGCCAGGTCGATGCGCTTGCGCCCCCCATCGCGCAGCGCCGCCAGCGCGCGCTCGCCCGTTGGGGGAGCGCTCGAGCCGAAGACAAAGTCGTTGCCGGTGCCGCTCGGGATAACAGCCAGCGCCGGCCGCCCGGCGGCGGGGAGCTGCATCAGCCCGTTGACCACTTCGTGGACCGTTCCGTCACCGCCGACCGCAACTACCACCTCGCAACCGCCAGCGCTGGCCGCCAGCCCGGTTGCGTGGCCGGGGGACTCGGTGACCAGCCACTCGGCATCAAGTCCGGCCGCCTGCTCCCGCAGCTTATGCAGCTGCCTGCCGGTCTTTCCCATGCCGGAGGCAGGATTAACTATGAAGCGGATAACAGCCATTGGACGGGTACCGGCCTGAAGCTTTATAAACGGGGGGCAGTCGACGCGACGCGGGAATGTGGCTCCGGCTGAACCCGTGAAGCGAGGTAATCGCGATGTCGAAATCAGTCTACTCCTATATCGGGGAAACGTGGAATCGCCCTGGCGATTCCATCAAGGCCATGCAGCGCGAGCGACTGCTCACGTTCCGTCGGGAAAAAGCCGTAGAACGTATCGAACGGCCGACGCGGCTCGACCGGGCGCGTAAGCTGGGCTTTCGCGCCAAGCAGGGCTTCGTGATGGCGCGCACTCGTATCCGGCGTGGGAGCATGCGCAAGCCCGCCATCAAGGGCGGGCGCCGTGCCAAGCGCACCGGCATCTCCAAGATTACCGTAGCCAAGTCGCTACAGATGATTGCCGAGGAGCGCACCGCACGTAAATTCCCTAATCTCGAGGTGCTCAACTCCTACTGGGTTGCTGCCGACGGCCGCTACAAGTGGTACGAGATTATCCTGGTTGACCCGCACCATCCCGTAATCATGGCCGATTCAAAGATTAACTGGATCTGCGGCCGGGCCCACAAGGGGCGCGTCCACCGCGGTCTTACGTCGGCCGGCAAGAAGGGGCGCGGGCTGCGGAGCAAGGGTAAGGGCGCCGAAAAGGTGCGCCCCAGCCGCAAGAAGGCGCATGGGCGCCGCAAGGAGAGCAGCACGCCGCATCCGCCGCGCAAAAGCTGAGTATGGAATACAGCCGCAAGAACCCGTTCCCTGCAACCATCAAAGAGGCGTACTGCCTTGCACGTGACAACGTCAAGGAGACCAATCACTATATCGTCGACATCGCCGACAGCGGCCTGGAATACAAGCCTGGCGACTCGCTGGGGCTCTTCCCGCGCAACGACCCAGAACTTGTTGAGGCGCTGCTCCAGAAGCTGGGCAGCAGCGGCGACGAAAGCGTAGAGCTGAAGCGTAAGGGTGAAATCTCGTTTCGCGAAGCCCTGGCGGAGCACCTGACCATCCACCGCGCCAACCGCAAGTTCCTGAAGCCGCTGATGGCGAAGCTCCCGGTAGGCAACCAGCAGGGACTCGAGCAGTTGCTTTCGGACCGTACCGCGCTGGACCAGTACCTGAACGTCCGCGACTATATCGACCTCCTGGACGAATACCCGGCCGCCAGCTTCACCCCGCAGGAGTTCGCCGAGTCAGTGGGCGGCATCACCCCGCGACTCTACTCCATCGCCTCCGCTCCCGGCGCCCACCCGGGCGAAGTGCACCTCACCGTAGCAATCGTGCGCTACAACAGTTTCGAGCGTGACCGCGCCGGGCTCGCTACCGGCTACCTCGCCGACCGCGTCACTGTCGGCGAAACCCCCGTGCCGGTCTTCATCCAGCCGACGCGCGGGTTCGTCATCCCCGGGGACGGCAGCCATGACATCATCATGGTCGGCCCCGGTACCGGCATCGCGCCGTTCCGGGCGTTCCTCGAGCAACGGGAGATGGACGGCGCCAGCGGGCGTAACTGGCTCATCTTTGGCGAGTGGTTCGAGAAGACCACTTTCTTCTACGAAGAGGAATTCCGTGCCTGGCAGGAATCTGGCATGCTGGCGCGGCTTGATACAGCCTTCTCACGCGACCAGGACGAGAAGGTCTACGTCCAACACCGCCTCCAGCAGGCGGCCACCGAAGTGTGGGAGTGGCTCGTTGCGGGGGCATACTTCTACGTCTGCGGCGACAAGGACTACATGGCCAAGGATGTCCACCAGGCACTAATCGACATCGCACGGGTGCAGGGCAGCCTCTCCGAAGAGGAAGCAGAGCACTACGTCAACCGCACACTGATGAAAGAAGAGAAGCGCTACCTGCGCGACGTTTACTAATCTTCCTTCTTCTCACCGATAACTTCACCGGTATCGGAGTCGTAGGTTATGCCCGAATCCGGGTCATAACGGAAGGTAGTCGCGCCGCGGGCGGGTCCGTCGCCGGGCGGCTGCTGCTGCGTTTTGGCTCCGTAGCCCGGCAGGTAGTCTTCCTCGCCGCGCAGCCGGTAGTAGGCAAACATGCCGGCGCCGACGATTGCCAGCACCAGCAGCGGCACCCATACCAGCGGCTGCGAGATTATACTCTCCCCGCCGCTGGGAGTGGGTGTGACCGGGATTTGCTCGACCGTGACGTTGACCTCCTGCACGACGCGGTTGTCGCTCTCGTCCGGCTCGTCGATGACGTTGTAGGGGTCAATCACCGCCTCGATAACGTAGCTGCCGACCTGAAGGGGAGTCCAGTAGAACACCAGCTGCTGCTCGCCGGTCACCATCCCCAGCCGGCCGGTCGGCATCATGTCCAGCTCCACGCCGTTAATGTAGACTGCAACCTCGGCGCCCATGGCGCTCGACTCCAGATTGGCCTGGCCGTGGTTGAAGGCGTGGACAGTTATTTCGACGGTGCGGTTGACCGGCAGCGTGCTCGCCAGGTAGCCCAGCTCGATCGCCAGGTCGTACTCGCGCAACCTGAAGTGGATACTGCCATTGACTGCGTCATTGCTATGGTTCTCATCCTTGTAGGTGCCAAGCACCTCGACCTCCACGGTGAGGTTGTAGTCACCGACCATGCCGCCGGTGTTGTTTAGCCAGACCGGGAAGCGGCGGGACTCGTTATACCCCAAGTCGTAGCCGTTGAAAGATGCTTCGGGTGACGAATCCTCACCGAGGTAGAGGTGGACCCGGAACCCAGGGGCGGCAGCGGCGATATTCTGCAGCGTCACTATCATCTTCACCCTCTGCCCTTCGAAGACCAGCTCTGGTACCTCCAGCGTCTCGGCGGCGATGTCGCGGTGTGGCGCAGCGACATCCACCAGCACCGTGCGGATGTTGTTATTTTCGTCCAGCTCGGCCAAGTCGCGCGAAGCGTCAGCCCGTGCCTTGACCCGTGGCCAGTCTTCAGCCCAGGTGTAGTCGTAGATGAGCAGGACCTGCTGCCCTTCCTCCAGCGAGAGCCCCCATGTGTACACGCGGGTGTCATCAATCCACAGTTCGACCTCGGTCTGCCCAGTAGCGGCTGCACCGGTGTTGAAGACCGACACCTCGACCGCACTCGGGATGCCATAAACTGCTTGACCGGGAACTACTAAGGACGTCACGTTCAGGTCAGGCAGCGGCTCCCGCACAGTCAAACTGAAGTTGAAGTTGTTGTCATCCTCGTACCACTCTTCGATAGCGTCGAGCGGGTCAATCTCGACGAAGATTGTGTGGGTGCCCGCCAGTGCGGTGTCGTTCCACACCACTAGTGCCTGCACGCTGGGCGCGGGAACCACCTCGCCCTCAAAGCGGGTCGCGTTCTGCACCAGCGGCAGCAGTGCATCACCGATGAGGACCTGGCTGCCTCCTTCCGGCTGGTCCCAGAAACGTACGCGTACCTCGGTCGCGCTCTCGACAGGGTCCATGTTCAGGACGTAGACGGCCAGCTCGACCTGGTGGTGCTGGAAGACATCCTCCAGCCAGTCGTCGCGCGGCAGGATTTCCAGCCCGAGGGCCTCATACAGCGTCAGTTCCGGAGTATGCTCCCGCACCATCACCTCCATTTCAGCCACGTTGTCATCCTCCAGTGATTCATCTACATCATTTCCTTCGTCAAGCACCACCCGCAGCAGGTAATCACCCGCAACGTCCGGGTGCCAGGTAATATTCATCTGCGCTGTTTCGCCCCCATATAGCGAGCGAACCTCAATCTGCTCCAGCAGCTCGGGCGTGCCGTCCGGTTGCAGGATGGAGTAGAAAGCAACCTGGAAGCTGGTCGCAACAGTATTTTCATGACCGCCATTTTCGAACAATACCACGATATCAGCCGGGTCCCCGACCGCTGGTACTTGCGGCTCGAGGAACATGGAGGGGCCAGCCACGAAGGAGAGGTTGGCCATATACGACTCCAGCACCTCGTACTCGAATTCCAGGTCGTTGTTATCCTCGTTGCTCTCGGTGATGCTTTCCTCCTGGTCAACCCGCGTGGTCAGCAAGTGGGTGCCGGAGGTCGTTTCACCACGCCAGCTGAATGTAACTGAGACATTCTCGCCGCGACCAATGATCTCGATAGTCTCCTGGTGGACAACTTCACAGTTTTCCCCGAGGGTGCAGTCGGCGCTGCTGTTGAGCACCATAACAGTGATATTAAGGGCAAGCACGTCACCATTATTGCGCACCCATACTTCTCCATCAAAGGCCTCACCCTTCACTGGAGTCTGTGGGTTTATAGACATGCTGTTAGGTTCCAGGTCAGGTAGGCCATGTTCACTCGCCTGAGCGGAGGGGACCAGCAGCAGGAGCAGCGCCCCCGCGAAGAACAGCAGTGGCCAACGCATAGCACCACCCTCCTCTACGGCAAGATAAAGGTTTCTGGTGACCGAGGGGCTTATAGGATTGCAGCAGTGCGCCAGCGTGGACCCCACCTGCGTACTCGACTATCGTTACGGCCGCGACCAGATGCGCGCCATCTTTGGCGCCGACGCGTATCTCGGGGTGCTGCTCGAGGTCGAGGCAACGCTCGCGGAGGAGCAGGAGCGGCTGGGTGTCATCCCGCCAGGCCACGCACAGGCGATTCGCGCTGCGGTTCCCAAAGTAAGGCGCGACCGCGTCGAAGCCATCGAGGCGGAAATCAGGCACGATATCATGGCAGTTGCCCGGGCGCTGGCAGAACAGGCGGGTGACGCTGGCGGGTCAGTCCATTTCGGCGCCACTAGCTACGACATCGTAGATACCGCGCGGGCGCTGCAGCACCGCAACGCGCTGGCACTGGTTGCCGAAGGGCTCGAGGCGCTCATCGCTGCACTGGTGGAGCAGGCGCGCGAGCATCGCGACCTGGTAATGCTGGGGCGCACCCACGGCCAGTGGGCGACACCGGTCACCTTCGGGCTCAAAATGGCGGTCTTCACTGCCGAGGCGGCCCGACATCGCGAACGGCTGGGTGAGCTGCGGCCGCGGCTCGAGACCGGCAAACTGCTCGGCGCGACCGGCAGCGGCGCCGCGCTGCATCCGCACACGCTCGAGCTACAGGCACACGTGATGCAGCGGCTCGGCCTGAACGAGCCGCTCGCAACGACGCAAATCCTGGGACGCGACCGGCTGGCGGAGCTGGTGCAGTGGGGCAGCAATCTGGCGACCAGCATTGAGAAATTCACCCTCGAAATCCGGAACCTGCAGCGCAGCGACATTGGCGAGGCTGCCGAGGCGTTCGACACGGCGAAGCAAGTCGGCTCCTCGACCATGGCACAGAAACAGAATCCCATCACGAGCGAGAATCTGGGTGGCCTGGCGCGCATGGTGCGCTCGCTGGCTGCACCGGCGCTGGAGAACAACCTGCAGTGGCACGAGCGCGACCTCGCGAACTCGAGCAGCGAGCGGATGCTGCTGCCCCACTTCTATATACTCATCGACGAGATGCTCTGCAAGGCTGCCGACGTGTTTCGCAATGTGCAGCCCAACCCGGAGCGCATCGCAGCCAATCTCGCGACAGCGGGCGGATTGCCCATGGCGGAGGCGGTGATGCTGGCACTGACCCGCAAGGGGATGGACCGGCAGGCTGCTCACGAACTGGTGCGACAGGTTTCGATGGAGGCTGCAAGTGGCAAGGCCAGCTTCCGCAACCTGCTGCTCGCCGAAAGTGAAATCGCCGAGCGACTCTCGGCCGCCGAGATTAATGATGCGCTTGACCCAGCCAGCTACACTGGCCACGCGGGCGAGATTGTCGACCGCGTGCTGGCTTCGCTGGCGTGAGCCTGTTCCTACTGCGTTATGGCGAGCTGGGGCTCAAGGCGCCCGGGACACGGCGGCGCTACGAGCAGCGACTGGCCGAGAACCTGCTTGAGCGGCTTACACTGGCGGGCATCGAAGCGCGCATCGAGAAGATGCGTGGGCGCTTTTTCGCGCACATTGCTGAATCCGATGACAATAACGTGGCGTCTGGCGTGGAGCCCGGCAGCGCCACCGACGGCGCGGCGGGCGTACTGGCACGCACCTTCGGTATCGTCTCCCTCTCGCTGGTGGAAGAGCTGCCGGCCGAGCTGGAACTGCTGGGGAATGCGGCTGCCGAATGGGGTGCCACGCTGCCGCAGGGCGCCAGCTTTGCCATCCGCCCGCGACGCACCGGTTCGCACAGCTTCACGTCGCAACAGCTCGGTGCCGATCTGGGCGCGGCTGTGCTGGCGCAGCGGCCCGACCTGAAGGTCAACCTTTCGGCACCCGAGTGGGCGCTGCACGCCGAGGTGCGTGACAAGCGCGCGTTCCTGTTCCGCGAGGTGCTGCCAGCGGTGGGCGGGCTGCCGCTGCATACGCAGGGCAAGGTGCTGGTGCACGCCGAGAACTGGCGCGACCTGGTTGCGGGCTGGCTGCTCGCCAAGCGCGGCTGCACGCTCGAACTGGTCGAGCAGGCGCAGCTGCCGCAACCGGAGCGGGCGGCGCTGAAGCGGTGGCATCCACGACTGCGCAGCCATCCGGCGACGTCACTGGATGAGCTACCACAGCTGGCCCTCCGCCGCAAGGCGCTCGGCGTCGTCGTCGGCTGGGATGCACAGCGCATGGTCGCACCACCGGCCGGGATGACCTGGCATGCGCCGCTGCTGGCACTGCCTGCGGAACGGGTGGCGGTGCTGCGTGAAATCATGCTTGAGCAACGGCCGCCTGAAGGCCCGTCAGGTAAGGCGCCGGCATGAGAATCGCGCTGCTGGGGACTGGCGCGCTGGGCTCGGTACTGGCAGCGCGGCTGGCGCAGGGCGGCAGCGAGGTCGTGCTGGTTGCCGATGACGCCCGCGCCGAGCGGCTGCGGCACGGTCTGCAGGTAGAGGGATTGACAGGGTTCTCCGGGATTTTACCACTGCAACCAACACCTGACGGCTGCGACTGGCTGCTGCTCTGCACTAAGTCATGGCAGCTGGAATCGCTCCTGCCGCTACTGGAAGAGTGGGGCGTGCCGGTTGTCGCTTGCCAGAACGGGCTGGAAGCGGTCGAAACGCTGGCAAAGCGGCTCGGCGCCAAAAACGTGGCAGGGTTAGTGACCGGGCTCGGCGCTGCGCGACGGTCGGACGGCAGCGTGCTGCACGCCGGCGACGGCTACGTCGTGATTGGTGCAGCGGTCGGCACGCCGAACACTGCGCTGCGGCAGTTGCGCGACGCGTTCAACGCTGGCAGGATTGACGCCACCCTGACCAGCGACCTGCAGGGCGAACTGTGGCTCAAGGCAATCGTCAACAACGGCATCAACCCGGTCGCGGCGCTGGCGGGCGTTCCGAACGGCGCACTGCGCGAAGGCGCACTCCGCAAGCAGGCGCAGGCAGCTTGCCAGGAAGGGGCAGCAGTCGCCGCGGCGCTGGAAATCACACTGCCGGGTGACCCGTGGCAGCGTGCGCTGGAAATCATGGAGCACACCGCTGAAAACCGCTGCAGCATGCTACAGGACCTAGAAGTGGGACGGCGCACCGAAATTGAGGCCATCACGGGTGTTATTGTGATTAACGGCCACGAAATGGGCGTCATGATGCCGGTCAGCAAAGCGCTGCTGCGCGGCGTCCGCGAACGCGAAGGGCGCAATTAAGGCCTGGTGACCGCAAACTACTTTTATGACTCACCCGAGCGGGGGCATGGTCAAGCAGATAGTGCGCGAGCCGGGACGCACCTTTAGCGAATTTTCACTGCTGACCGGGCTGACACCGGCGGACTGCACGCTGCCCAATATCTCGCTGGCGACCGACCTGGCCGGGCTCAAGTTGCGGCTGCCGCTGCTCAGCGCGGCGATGACTTCGGTGACGGGCCACGAGATGGCACTGGCGCTAGGCAAGGAAGGCGGGCTGGGGGTGCTGCCGGTGCGACTGCCGGTCGCCGAGCAGGCGGCCATCGCCAAGCGCATCAAGGGCTACGAGATGGGATTTGTCGAGGATCCGGTTTGCATCGAGCGCGAGACTACGATTGACGAGGCGGTGCGGCTGGTCGAGCGGCACGGTCACTCCAAGCTACCGGTCACAGACCGCAACAATGTCTTCCTAGGGCTGTTCAGTTTCGACCGCTACCTGGAGCTGGACGCACCGCCTGGCGACCCGGTCGGGAGCGTGATGCTCGCGCCAAGTGAGATGGAATGCTGCCATGACCCGGCGCTCAGAGTCGAGCAGGCGAAACAGCTGCTGGGCGAGGGGCGCTACCTGGTCGTGCTCGATGAGCTGAACCGGCTGGTCAAGCTGGCATTCCGCAAGGACGTCGAGTCAATCCCGGTCGCTGCCGCCATCTCGACCCATAAAGGGTGGCAGGCGCGGGTCGAGGCCAACCTGGCCGCTGGTGTCGATATGATAGTCATCGACACCTCCGACGCCCACAGCGAATTTGTCGGCGAAGTGCTGGCCGCATACCGCGCGATGGAGACCGGCGTCCCGATTTGCGCCGGCAACGTCATCACCGCCGACGGGGCGACTTACCTGATGGAACAAGGTGCCGACGTCATCAAGATTGGCATGTCATCCGGCTCAATCTGCACCACCCAGCGGCAGAAGGCGACAGGTCGCGCGCCACTGACGGCACTCATCGCGGCGGACCGGGCACGACAGGCTTACCATGAGCAGAGCGGGAGGTACGTGCCGCTGGTGGTCGACGGCGGTGTCGGGTCAGCGGGCGACATGATAATCGCGCTTACGCTGGCGGACGCGGTGATGATGGGGGGCTACTTCAATCACTTCCTGGAAGCAGCGGGCGAGAAATTCGATGAGAACATGCGACTCACCAGCCACGAACCGGAGACGCGCCGGGTTGCCACCTGGGGCGAGGGCTCTGCCCGCGCGCGCAACCTGGACCGCTACGGCCACGCCTCCGCCAAGAGTTTCTTCACCGAGGGCGAGGAGGGCACTGTCGAATTCCACGGGCGGCTCAAGCCGCGGCTGAAGGAGGACATGCGCAAGGTCAAGGCTGCCCTTGGGAACGTGGGCTGTTGCACGCTGGCAGAGTTCCGCGAGCGGGCGGTCATTGAGCTGATGTCGCCCCGCACCCGTGACGTTGTGGGCGACACCCACTCTATCCACGTCGGTGGGGGTTGATGTGTGTCACCACTACTAGCTACTGAGGTTTGAGCAGCGAAACAAAATGCTCGTATTCCTCGCCCAAGTGGACGTAGCAGCGGCGCCACGGCTTCAGCTTCCCGTCACGCGCCGGGACAAAGCGCCACGCATGCCCGGCGCCTTCGAGGTCTTCGGCGAGCAGAATATCGCCAGCACCGATGACGGCGCGGGTGGTTTCGTCAAATTCCGCGACGTCACAGCTGTGGAACTCGAGGCAGCCACCCAGCGTCAGCACCAGCTGCTTGCGCGGCGCGGTGTGCGCCAGCTGTGGCCCCTTGCCCCCGCCCGCTTCCGGCAGCGGCGTGACCGCGAACTGGACTCGCAGGTCGCCGGTGTTGTCAAGGATGTTCTCGTTTACGAACAGCTCGGAGAACAGGCCGACCGAGCCGAGCCCGGTCTGGCGCACCAGCGGTAGCACAGTCCACGCAAAGCGGGTCTTCCCGCCGGGGCCGGTGTACATGCGCAGGATTGGCAGGCCCGCGGCTTTAGCCATTCCTAGCCCGTGCCGTAGCAGGCGGTGATAGCGGCGTCGGTCCTAGCGACGCTGGCGCGCCAGTCGGGCTCGGTGCCCATGAGCGCGCGGATAGCATCGACATTCTCCGGCACGACGTCGCTCTCCTGATGAATAGCCTGGAAGTAGTAGAGGCGGTCGCCAACGAGCTTGGCGCCGTCTTCCCAAACAAAAATTTCGTGCAGGTCGCCCCACTTGCGACCGATGTCGCGCGCCATCTCCATGACCTCGGCGGTGGTGGTGAGGCGGCTGTCGCCACCGTGCATGACGATAACGCGCGGGGTCTCCTTCCACATCTCGATTACCGACTCGGTCGTCAGGCCATGGCCCTTCGGCAGGTCGGCGATGATGGAATGAACATGCATGATGGTGGTGGGCACGGCGACTGCGAGGCTGTTGATTTCAATCTCCGGCTTCACGGTCATCAGGTCCGGGCCGTGGTGGCTCGGCACTTTCAGCACTGGCTTGATAGCGTTAATCGGTCCCTTGCGCGAGTCGCCGGGGTCTGCCGCGCGGCGCACCAGGGTGCACTCGACTTTGAGCGAGCCGCAGTGGTCGTACAGCGGAACGAGGGTGCGCGAGAGCCCAGTGGTGTTGCAGCTCACGACCCGCGTCGCGTCGGCACCCAGGTTGGCTTCGTGGTTAGCGCTCGAGCTGTACGAAAGACCAGTGAGCGAATGCGGCTCGCCGCCCTGGAAGATGGCCTTCAGGCCCGCAGCGTGATACCGGGCGAGGTTCTCACCGCCCATCTTGCCGGGTGAGCAGTCAACGACGACGTCCGCCGCCCCGAGCAGGTCGGAAAGGCCGCCGGCGCAATCGTAGCCGCCCGCGCTGAAAGCAGTGATGTGCCCCGGTTCATCAGAAGTGCAGTAGAGCGGGAAGCCGCGTCGCACTGCGAGCTCGCAGCCGAAGCTGGGTCCGGTCTTTGTGACGCCCGCCACGGTCATGTCGTCCTGCGCCGCGATTGCGTTGGCAACACGCTTGCCGATGGTGCCGTAGCCGTTGATAGCGACCCGGATGGCCATGCCGGGCCATTCGGCCGGCTTTTAAAGTCAGTCGTCGGATTCCTGATGCTCCAGAATCTTCTTCAGCTTCTGGATGGGGATGGTTCGTGATGCCTGTTCTTCATTGTCTAGTGGGGACGATTCTGCTGCTTTGGGCTCGTCATTACCCTCAGCCTCGGCTGTTTCCCCCTCATCCTCAACCATTTTCCCCTCGCCCTCACTCATTTCCTCCTCAAATTGCGACCCGACGGCATAGTCACCTTCACTGACAGTACCCGCAGATACACTGCCTTCACCAGACATGGCATCTGCCAGGTCAGCCTGCCGCTGCTCTGATTCCTCGCCGGTAGATTCCTCCAGCTCCTCCTCGGGCGATGGCCGACCTGCGTCCGCCTGCTCCGCAACAAGGTCTGATGGAATCACCGGTGGCGCGACTGCCTCGTCCGGCAGTGGCACCAGCGGTTCAGCCGCCTCGGGAGGCACGGCTCCCGGCGTCGCAATCGCCTCGTAATACTTCCACGCTTCCTTCTCTGCACTCACTGCAACATCGCCTGCACTCCCGTCATCGAGTGCCTGCCAAATGGCGGCTAGCCGGTCAGCAATGAACGCGAAATAGCGGGGCGCCGCATCGTACGCCTGCTCGGTCCAGGTGAACGGAATCCACGCCAGTACCTGCCGGTTCTGCATGTCCCAGCTGAACTTGAGCTGCGGTCCGGGGTAGATGATACCGCCGCACGGGATGCGGTAGTTGTTCATGAACGCCAGCACCTTGTAAATGTCCTGCTGCCGCGGGCGCTGGCGCAAGTCATACTTGCACTCAAAGTAGATGTTGACTCCGCGGTAGTTCAGGAAAATCTCGGGCTGCCCGGAACCAGTTGCAACTACTGTATCTTCCTCGCTGGGGAATAGCGCCCCCATGATGGAGTCGCCCCACCCCTCCCGCACCGTACCAGGTGCATCGTAGCGCAGGACACTCTCCTTCCTGGGCGAGCGGAACTCGCGCAAGCTCTTTGAGTGGGCGCGCAGACCAAGGCCGTTCGCCATCTCGCAGACCACCCACAATGCATAGACGTCGGCCATGCGCTGGGTCTCCACGAGTACCGTGTCTTCGTAGTACGAGCGGTAATCGCGCAGGAATTCCTGCCAGAGTGGAGGCAGCTCCCGGTAGGCACGGTTCTTGAGGCGGTGAATTTCCTGCTCCGCTTCGCGGTTAATTTTGCGTGCTTCCTTGTTGATAGAGCGCGCTACGCCAATCAGTTCTTTCAGTTTTCCGCCCAGAAGGGTCTTCTTGTGCAGCAGGCACACAGTATCCAGTCTTTCCAGTTGCTCCCTGACCTCCTCAGGAATTGACCCGGCTTCCTGCCCGTAGATTGCCGCCCACACCTTCCTCTCACGTTCACGCCTTTCCATTTCATCACGGAAAAAAACGGCCTCAGTGAAGAGCTCGATATGGAATTTTACAAGCAGCAGGTTCGAAGGCGTGGTCCATTTTCGCTTGCGGATGTCGGTGATGTGGACCGTGGCGTACTCAACGCCCTTCTGGGCTCTTGCCAGCACCGTCTTTTCCCAACGGACAGCTCCGCGAATAGTAGATTTCATGTGCTTGCGCTGCTTCTCGACCAGGTACGAGTAGGCACCTTTCTGGATGTGGTGAGTCACGCCCAGCAATCGTTCCGAGAAGTCAAGCAGTTGTGATATGTTCAGGAGTATCTGCTCTTCCTCGATTGAGGCGGTGGCTCCCGGGTATGCAGCACCACTCTGATCATCTGCACCGGTCGACTGGATCAGGGACGGAATGTGCTGTTCGCGTAGTTGCTGGAACTGCTCGTAATCCAGCATCTCGGGAGAGATGGCGACCTCGAGGCGGTTGGAGACGCAGCTGCCGGATTCGTAGAGCTCCAAGTAGTTGGATCCTATATAGTCGGGCACCCGGAACCGCAGCGAGTGCGTCTGGTTGTTCACCAGCTTCGGCAACTTTTCAAGCGCAATGTTGCCCATTCTGAGGACCGGCTGCTCGAGCGGCTTCAGCGCATGGACCAGCAGAACCAGCGTCTCGCCCTCAAGAAGGTGCTCGCGCCCTTCAGGAAGCTGAAGCTCAAGGGTCGCGCGCGCGGCCGCCATCAGCCGAAGATGCTCAGGCCCGGTGACTCAACCATCTTCTCGAGGGTGTGGCTGATTTCGGACTCTTCGCCCAGCACCGCCTGCGACTTGAGCAGCATGCAGCGCAGATCGTTCCTCTCGAGCCCCTCCAGTGACGGCATGATGTTAGCGCGAATCACGTCCTGCAGCGCCTTCTCCAAGTCATACTGCCCGCGTGAGTTAAAGAGCGTCAGCATCGAGTCGATAATCGACGCCGGCCCGATTCTGCGGAAGGTGCGCACGCCACGCGGTACTTCTTCGTCGCGCTGCGTTGGCGGCTCCTCCTCCTCCAAGAAATCCATCAACTTGCCGTAAGCCGCGAAGAGCGAGCCATCCTCGTCGTAAAAGTCGAATTTCTCTTCCGAAAACCAGTCCAGCTCTTCAACCGAAATGCCTTCGGGCCGCTCGGGAGCGATGCCCAGCTTCTCCAGCTTGTGGAAGACAAACTCCGGCATGCGACGGTATTCGTCCTCACGGTCGGGCAGCCCGATTTCGACGAACGCGAACCGCCTCATCAGCGCGTGGCCGACATTGAAGAGCGTGTTCTTGTCCTGCGTGTTCATGGTGCCGATAATGCGGAACTCGGGCGGCATCATGAACGGCGCCCCACCGGTCTCCTTGTGCGTCAGCAGCGGCTGCTTGTCCCGGTATTCAAAGACAGTAAAGAGCTTGCCGAACGCTTCGTCGATATTCGCGCGGTTGAACTCGTCTATCACGAGATAGTGCGGCCGGCCGCTCTCCTGCATCGACTTCTCGCACTGCCGGGCAGCATCGGAGACGTATCCGTCCTTGAAGTAGTAGCCGCCCTTGTCGTCGGGCGAGATGCCACCAATGACCTCGAAGTTGGACCACTCGGCGTTGGCGGTCACGATGGCGAAGTTGGGGGTGTCGCCCTCCATACCACACAGCTGCTGCAGCAGCAGCGTCGCCAGCGCGGTCTTACCGGTCCCGGGCTCGCCGTAGAGCATCACGTTGCGGCCCGACTTGAAGTGGGTCAGGACCTGGTTAACCGTCTCAGGGGTAGTGGAATAGTAGCGCGAAAGCTCCTCGAAATCGACGTCGTAGGCGACATTCTTGGCACTGCGCACCTTCGCCTTCAGGTCGACGTCGTCCAGCATCTCCTCGACTTTGTCCCAGTCCATGATGAAGCCACCCGTGTCCTCAGTGGTGGGCTTGATGTCGATGGTCGCGTCGGGGAACTCGTCCAGCAGCCGGTCCATCGCCGCATCCAGCGTGATTCCGGTCTCGGCGGGGTCTTCCGGCGGCACGTAGGCCGAATCGAAAGGGTCCTGACGAGGAGGCTCAAGCGGAGCGAGTTCGGCCATCTTGTCGCGCAGCTTGTATGCGCCGTAGCGGACTCCCCACCAGAGCCCGGCCGCCGCCACCAGCAGCGGCAGCAGCAGCAGCGTCCACTCCTCGGCGGTCTGCGGGCGGGCCAAGTCCTGCTCCGAGAGCAAGACGGGAATTACCGAGAAGGCGAACAGCGTGCCGACCCCGGCGACGAAGATGCCAAAATAGGCAAGGCCTTCCATACTGCGCTCGAGCTTGCGCTTGCGGTAGAAGAGCCACACGCCCAGGAAAGTGATAGCGCCCGCCATCACCGTCAGCACCACATCCACCTGCTCAATGCGCACATTGGAGCGGTGGCGAACGGCGTTGAACAGCAGCATGACATACTGTAGCAGCAGCCCCGCCATAATCATCGCAAAGAACTTGGCTTCCTCCAGGTCCTTCAGCCTTACGTTGTTGATGATGAATGAACCGATACCGACCAGCAGCACCCCCAACCCGAGCAGCAGCAGCACCATCTCGGGCGGCTGCAGGTCGAGCGGGAACATCTTCACCTCGCCGCTAACGGCCTTCGACGCCCACGGGCCGCGCACGTAGTTGTGGTGCACCGCACCCAGCACCGCTGCACCGGCGAGCAGGAAGCTGTATAGCGTGGTCGGGGAGCCCTCCTCCAGCTCGCGTCCGGTGACTGCGTAGAGGAAGAAGACGTACGACAGCGCCACCAGACAGAACACTACTACGGAGCCGACCGTCGAGTAGAGCGCGTCGAGCGGCACCTCGTCACGCCCTTGCACCAGGTAAACTGCGCCACAGAGCAGCAGACCGAAGAAGAAGGGCGCCATTGCCCTGGGGGTGGTGCTACGCCAGGAATTGACCAGCGTCAGCAGCGCCAGTGCGCTGAAGAGGACAAGCACCACCTGGTACTGGCTGCCATAGACCGTGAGCGGCGACCAGCTGGAGCTGAAGAGAACAGGGCAGCCATTCAGGTTACCGGGGTCGGACCAGTCTGGCGGGCACTCCAGCGGCTCGCCAATCCCGGTGTAGCCCTCGAGGGCCGGCATATTCGGAGAGGGGATATTGCCAGTGGTTACGAACAGGACATAGCCCAGCAATGCGACCGCCAGCAGGAACTGCAGTGCCGGGAGGTAGAAACTGGGCCGCCGTTCCCCCGGTGGCCTGGGCATCTGTGCCGCCTCCACCGCTGCGCGGGTGGTGGCGGTCGAGACCGGGTCCACTTCCTCTGTTCCAGTTTCGAAATTGGTGCCGCAGACTCCGCAATAAATGTCGTCTTCCCCCGCCGGCGAGGCACAGACAGGGCATTGCCGCATACTGGGCGATGGCACGCCTGAATTAAACATTGTTCCGGGGCACATCTATCTTAACCCGCGGCGGTTCGCGGGGCGGATGAAAGAACTGACCCTGCGCGACCTGCGCGTCAGCACGCAAGCCGAACGACGCGACGGCCGGCTGCTGAAGCTTCCGCCCCGCTTCCACGCGCGACTGGCAGAGCTGGAGCGCAGCCTGGAGCAGGCGCGCGACGGAGCCCGGGATGACGCACAGAGGTTCGAGCGTGCCAACTCCGACATCAGCAAGCTCTCCGACCTGAAACTGGAGTTGCACAAGCATCGTGAGCGCAAGCTTACGACACTGGCGCGCGAAAAGGTGAACGGGCAGCAGCCGTCACTCGGGGCGGTGACCGAGCAGGAGCTGGAGTTCCTCGAGAACGTCGCCAGCGTCATTGGGCAGCACCGGCAGAAGCTGCTGGTGCGGGTTACTGCCCCCGAAGCGGAGCCAGCCACGGCGAAGTCGGCGTCGGAGGCGAAGAAAGCGAAAGCAGCGCCATCACCAGAGCCCGCAACTCCCACACCAACAGTAACTGAGGCGCCAGAACCAGCCGTAGCCGAGGAGGACGACACCAGGGCTCTGCTGGTACGCGTGCTGGAGGACTTACCCACCTTCACCGGCCTGGACGCGCGCAACTACTCGCTCAGGGCAAATGACGTGGTGCATATCCCACTCTACAATGCGCGTATGCTGCTCGAGGCAGGCAAGGTGGAACGGCTGGAGGACGAAGCCTGAAACTGCGGGAGGGTGAACTGCAGCTACCGGCCGGCAAACTCGCTGCGCAGCTGCGGGGGCGGCAACGCGTCGGCAGCGCCACTCCGGAAGGCGTCGTGCTCCACCCGGTCGAGGCGCTCTGGTGCCACGCCAGCGGGGCGCTGGACCTGGACGCGAAGCTGCAGGCACAACTGGTGGAACTGGCGGGTGACCTGCTGCCGGCCGCCTACGGCGATTTGCGGCAGCGCGGTATCGTTCCTGCGCTCGAGGGCGATGCGCTGCGCTTCCGGGCACGTGACAGCGGCGCGGCGGTGCGGCTGCACGTTGTTAGCAGCGACGCGCCTGCCAGCCTGGCTCTACTGGCGGAGGGCGACTGGCTAGCGCTGGTCGACAAGGCAGGGGAAGTAATCTACTACGCGGCCGCGCCGCCTGACTGGGGCGAGCTGCCAACGGGCAAGCTGCCCGAAGCACTGGCGGCGGCTGGGCTGAAAGTGGCTTCAGGAATGAAGTTCGGCACCCGTTACCGCGTCTACCGCACCGACGAAGTTCACGCGACCTGGCTGCTACACCTGCTGCGCGACAGCGAGACCTGGCTCGATATCGTGCGCGCAGTGCGGGTGGCTCACGGTGTCCGCAAGAGCCTGGTCGCCAGCGACGGGACGCGCTGCCTCGCGCTGGAATGGGTGAAACCCTGAAAGTGGGGCTGCACATAGCCGATTTCGGGCTGCTGCACCAGATGGTTGCAGCGCTGGAAGGAGACGAGTTCAGGCTGCAGCCGCTTGACAACGTGCCTGCGGAATCACGGGAACTGGACGTCATCGTCAGCGACGCCGCGCAACTGCCCTCGACCAGCCTGCCGGTCATCTCCATCAACGACGTCGAGCTACTGCCACTACAGCTGCGACACGTCCAGGCGGGACGGCCGCCGCTGGTCATCGGCGTCGACCCCGGTGGCACCACCGGCGTCGCGGTGCTGGCGCACCGCCGCCTGCTCCACAGCGCCGAATGCGCCACGCCGGACGAAGCGGCAGAGCTGGTGCGCCGGATGGCACGCTGCTCGCTCGACTGCACCGTGCGCATCGGCAGCGGTGCCCCTGAAGCAGGGGTGCGTATCGCCAGCGCACTGCGCCACTTGCGGGTCGAGCTGGTTGACGAAGCGCGCAGCGGCAGCGGATCACATACCGCCGCTGCCAGGGCCATCGCGCTCAAGCGCGGTGAACGGGTGCGCGAACTGGACTACAGCCCCAGCGCTGGCGAAGTGGCGCGGCTACAGGCGGAGTCACGGATTGCGTCAGGCAGCCGCCGTACCATCTCGCGGCAGCAGGCGC
>JAKURS010000040.1 GCA_022449705.1 Candidatus Poseidoniia archaeon
GTCGGTAATGTCGCCCGAGACCTTGTAGCCACCCTGGTCCTTCCAGTTACCGTAACCGGTCAGGTTCATCAGTCCCTTGACCTGGTTCTCCATGTAGAGCTCGTGCGGCGGGTCCTGGTTCTTGTACCCCCACGGCCAGATATAGAGCTCCGAACAGGCATGGTACGAAATGGAATTCATGATGTTATGCTTCATGTCATGGGCTTCAGAGCGCTAATTCCGAATATATTCGCCATCACTGGCTTCGACAAACATGTCGGGCCAGTTCGCCCTGGTGATGCCGTCCTGGTAATCTGCGAGATACTGGTCCTGTGGGTAGTCCTCGTAGATGTCAAGCCTCCAGGTCAGGTATTCGATGACCTGCGTTTCGGGCTCTGAAAATCCGCCTTCCTTGTCCTCGTCAACCATTCCGTCTTCATCCTTGTCATCGTGAAGTGCATCTGGCGGGTCCTCGTCCACTCCAGTGACATCACCAGTATTCTGATCGCCGACCACGCACGGATTTACAAAGAAACCTTTGTCACAGTCTCCATCATCATCATTGAAATCCCGAGGGCCGTGATATACGCCCGAGCAGGGATTATCGTCATCTACTGTGATTTCGAGCATCAGATCATCTCCAATCAAAGCAGTACCCTGGGTGTTGTGCGACCATTCCAGCGGGTAGTTCCGGTTGAGGTCGACGCCGTCGCACGTGTCTCCGTACCGGTCGTTGCCGTCGTTGTCACGCATGTTCTTGCGCCAGAAGCGGTCCGGGTCCTCGCGGTCGTACATGTAGCCGTCCGGATTCAGGACCGGGATAATCCAGATTTCCCGGTTGTTGATTAGCTGGGTCACGCGCGCCTCGATGGGGTCTTCGTCGATACCTTCATCGATGACACCGTCGCCGTCGTTGTCGATGCCGTCAAAGAGCGCCCGCCCTTCCGCATCGACACGGCCGCCCTGCTCGCCGTCGCCATCGTTGTCGACGCCGTCAATCGGGTCTTCGTTCACGAGCCCGTCGCCGTCGTTGTCGGTCGGCGGGGCGCCGTAGAAATGAGTCAGGTAATAGGCAAAATACATCGGAGTCACGACTGTCATCCACTCGCGGGCGTGGTGGTTTCCAACGATGAAGAGCGTCTCCTCGTCAGGGTCGTCGTAGAATTCCGGCTCGTTGGCGACGTTGTCAGATATCTTGATACCGTAGATTTCGTTCGCTTGCCAGGTCTGCCCAGCCGGAATCAGGTCGGTCAGCGTATAGAACTCGACAATATCGGGAAAATCGTTGGCGAACCGCTGCAATTCGGAAACCACTTCGTAATATTCGTGGTAGTCGTCAAATAGCACGTCGAACGGGAAAGTGTTGGTGCGGTTGAGGGTGTCGTTGGCGTCGGCGGCTGCCATCCCCGCTGCCGGCACTGCGACCCCCTCGGGTGGTGCGATGCTGCCGCTGCCGAAGCTGGTGAGCATTATCATAATGGCGAGCAGCGTCGCAGTTCCCTGTTGCATGGTGGCGCTACTTGCCTTGCTAGCTTTAATAGTAACCTTGAGCGCGCCTTTTTGGCCGACGCCCGTTCGGCGGTCGTGCTACAGTGCAAGGACTGTCCCCACTGGTATGGCGGCGAGGACTATGGTTACGGCAGCTGCCGGCTCAAACTGCGGCGCGAGGAACAGCGCTTCCTGACCTTCGGCCAGCAGGAATGCGACGAGGGGGTGCGAGAGGGGGCGGTCGGCGGCGGGCGACGTGTAGGAAACGGGGTTAGTGGAGATACGGTGGTAGGCAATGGCCGCGCAGGGGCGGACGATGGCTGAAGCGGCCGCACCGGTCGAGGTCCGTCCCATGGCCGCCAGCGACCTGGAGCTGGCACGGGCGCTGACCGACGGCGAAGGCTGGGGCAACTCCGCGCGCGACTGGGAGCGGCTGCACGCGCTCGGCGTCGCGCTGGTCGCCGAAGTTGACGGCTTGGCCGCCGGGGTCTGCAGCGCGCACGATTACGGCGCGCTCGGGAACATTGGTAACGTGATCGTCGCACCGGCGCTGCGTGGGCACGGCGTGGGCGTCGCGCTGGTCGAGGCGGCGCTGGAGCGGTTAGCGGGGTGCCGCACAGTACGGGTGCACGCGCTGATGCCGACGGCCGGCTTCTATCGCGCGCTCGGTTTCGTCGCCGAAGGGATGTCAACCCGCTTCCGGCTCTCCCCGGAGATGCACGCGCTGGCGCCGTTCGACGCTGGCGACACCGCGGTAGAGCCGGTGCGCGACCGCTGGGAAGCGCTGCTGGCGCTCGATGCAGCGCAGTTCGGTGCTGACCGCTCTGCGCTGCTCGAGGCGCTTGCCTCAGCAGTCCCGGAAGCGGCGCTCTCCATCGATGGCGGCTACATCCTGGCGAAGGGTGAGGACGAACTGTTCGAGCTCGGGCCGTGGGTGGTCGTGCCCGGCTGCAGCGGCTGGCAGGCGCTGCTCGAGGCGGCCGTCGCGGCGCTGCCCCGCGGGGCGACGCTAGAAATTATCGTCCCGTCGCCCAACTTCCGCGTCACCAGCCTGCTCGAAAACCAGGGGTGGGAGGCGGTGGACTACACGCTGGCGATGGTGCACGGCGGGGAGTGGAGCGACGAGTCCAATATCTGTGCCCGTGCCGGAGGCGACAAGGGGTGAGACTCTACAACAGCGCCACACGTCGCAAGGAACGCTTCCAGCCGGTCGGAGACCCGGTACGGCTCTATGCCTGCGGACCGACCGTTTACGCACCAGCGCATCTCGGCCACGCCAAGAGCTACGTGGCGGTCGACGTGCTGCGCCGCTGGCTGGAATACCGTGGCCATGCAGTGCGCCATGCACAGAATTTCACCGACATCGCCGATGAAACCGCGCAGGTGGCTGTGCGTGATGCCGTAGATGAAGCGGAGCTGACCGTGCGCTACGAAACGGAATTTCTGGTACAGATGGACGCGCTGGGAAACCTGAGGCCTCACGTGCTGCCGCGAGCTTCCGAAGTGGCCGAAGAAATTGGCGTACTGGCTGCACGGCTGCTGGCCGAAGGCAGCGCCTATGAGAGTGAAGGCGGAATCTGGCTCTCCGTTGATCCAGGACAGCACGGCGCACTGCTCGGTACCGAGATTAGCGCGGCTCTCTGCGAGCCGGCCAGCGCGGTAGATTCCGGCCCCAAGCGGGGGCCGTTCGATTTCATGCTGTGGGGACCGCCGTTGCCTGGCGGCCGGAGCTGGTCGCCTGGCGGGATTCCGCCGGGGCGACCGGGGTGGCACCTGGAGTGCACGCTGATGGCGTCGCGCGACCCCGGGCTGCCGCTCGATATCCACTTCGGCGGAGCTGACCTGGCATATCCGCACCACGAGAGCGAGCTGCTGCTGGCAGATGCCCTGGGAATGGGCGAATACTGTCGCACCTGGATGCATAACGGGCTGATGGAAGACGCCGACGGCAAGCTGTCGAAATCGCGCGGAGAGCGGCTCACGCTGGCGACCGTCTTCGAGGAGTGTCCGCCCGCGGCGCTCCGGTTCTACCTGCTACAATACCACTACCGTGACTTCACCCCCTTCAGCGAGGCGGCGCTGAAGCAAGCGTGCGCCGAGGGTGAGCAGCTCGGCTGGACCGCTGCCGAAGTGCTGACGTCGGACGGTGAGGGGGACTCACGCGGAGACACGCAACTGGTGAACGACGAGCAAGTCACGGCAGCACTGCTAGCGCGAGTCGAGGCGAACATGGACGACAATCTTGATACGCCACAGGCGATGGCAGTTCTGCGCGAGCTGGACGCGCTGGCACGCGAGCGGATTGATAGCGGAAGCGAAATAGGGGCGGTGGCGGCACTCTACCGCGTCTTCCAGCGCGCTCTGGGGGTGTTCCAGTGGCCCGCGTAGAGCAGTTTCAGGTTGGGCCGATGGCTAACTTCGCCTACCTGCTCGGCTGTGAGGAAACACGTGTCGCGGCGCTGATTGATCCCTGCTTCGAGCCGGAGCGGCTGGCTACACGTGCCAAGGAGCTGGGCTACCGCGTTGAGTGGGTACTCAACACCCACGGTCACCATGACCACATCAACGGTAACGACCGCGCGGTCGAGCTGACAGGCGCAAAAGTGGCAGCACATAGCAGAGCAAAATTTCATGTCGACCAGTATTTAAATCATAGCGACACCCTGCGGGTCGGCGAAATTGCGGTCGAAGTACTGCACACACCGGGCCACGCGCGCGACTCAGTCTGTCTGCTGGCCGATGGGCATCTGTTCACCGGTGACACGTTGTTTGTCGGCGAATGCGGCCGCACTGACCTGTCAGGCAGCAATCCCCGGGAGATGCATCACTCGCTGTTCAAGGTGCTGGCGGCAGTCCCGGAATCAGCAGTCGTGTGGCCAGGCCACGACTATGGTTCGCGACCCAGCTCCACGATGAGCGACGAGCGGCGCAGCAACTACGTGCTCGAGCCGCGGTCGCTCGAGGAGTTCGTCTCGTTCATGGTGGAGCCGTAGCGCCGGGGGGCGCCAACGGCTTAAACCGGTGGCCGGAGCTTGCAAAGCATGGCGCGCATCTGTCCCCGCTGCAGCACTGGCCTTGAACCGCGCAGCGTCACCAGCGATACGTTCGCGATAACCGTGGACGACTGCAAGGATTGCGATGGGCTCTTCCTGGACAGGGGCGAGCTGGGGCGACTGGCGCCCGATAGCGCAGCCGTGGAGGAGCTCGCCAGCCAGCTGTCGCGCGAGCCGGAAGATGGCCTTCACGACATAAAATGCCCCCACTGCACCGGCCAGATGCATCTCACCAGCGTCGACGAGCCGGAAGTGCAGTTTGACATCTGCGGCGGCTGCCACGGCATCTGGTTCGACCGGCACGAGCTGGAGACGCTGCAAGAGGCGAGTGGCAAAACAGAGGCTACAAAGTCCGTGGGCGTTGGTGAAGGGCTCTCCCTGTTGGGAGATATAGTTTCGATTCTGGCCAGTGTCCTGTAGCGCTACGGCTCTCGCCCGGGCCGTTGCGCCAGCCGTTCCTGCAGTGCATCAGCGACCGCTCCGGCCGGGAGCCGTTGCTCGGTGAGCCAGCCGAAGCGCTCGAGCGAGAGCGCGACACCGTCTTCCGCGGGCTTGACCGAGAGCACGCGCGCGAGCGGGATGCGCCAGCCATCGAGCAGCAGGGCTTCGCGCTCGAGCGCCACCGGCCGCGGCAGCGCCAGATAGGCCAGCGTCAGCGCCAGCAGCGCCAGCGCGAGCAGCGGTGAGTTGCCCTGCAGCAGGTCGAGGCCTAGGATGAAGGCGACCACCAGCGGCATCAGCACCATGTTCAGTCCCTTGCGTCGCAGCTCCTCGCTAGCCGGCAGCGTGGTTACAACCGCCCCCTCTGCCGGCCGTCGCAGCAGCAACGCCACATCGAACAGCAGCACCGTCCCCAGCGCAATTTTCAGTAACAGCAGCCAGTCAGTCACGTCATCGCCTCCGACACTAGCGTCCACGCCTGCTCAGCGATAACCTCGCTTGGCCGCGTCGCGTCAAGGATGCGCACCAGCGGGTCGTCGCGCAGCGCGAGATAGGCGGCGCGGACACGCTTGAGGTGCGGGGCGCGCTCGAAGGCGTCGGCGACCGAGTGCGAGTTGACCCGCTCGAGCGCCAGTTCGACGGGAAGGTCGAACACCAGCACGACGGCTGGTGCGGGCGCGAAGGCGTTGACGGCGCGAATGCGCTCGGCGGGAATCCCGGCGGCGCACTGGTAGGCGAGCGCCGAGTAGTAATAACGGTCCATCAGCACGATTTCGCCCCTCTCGAGTGCCGGCGCAATGCGGTCGGCGACGTGCTCGCGCCGGTCGGCGGCGAAGAGCGCCAGAATTTCCTCGGTGTCCGCGACGCGCTCGCCGCGCAGTACCTCCTTCAGCCGGCTTCCGTGCGGACCGTCGGTGGGCTCTTTCAGCACGACCACCGCATGGCCAGCTGCGCGTAGGCGCTGTGCCAGCAACTGCGCCTGCGTGGACTTGCCGCAGCCGTCAATTCCCTCCAAGTCGATGAGCACGCCGCGGCGAACCCGCGACTGCTTATGAGCCATCCTGCGCCGGCTGCCGCCCATGGGCTAACGCCCGTTCCTCGACCAGCTGCGGGTTCAGGTTGGGGCGGCAGTGCCAGTGGAAGTGGTCTGGATACTCGACCGGGAAGCGGTCAATGAGGAAGTTACCGCGGCCGTAGTGCGTGTTGCCATAATCACGCAATGCGTCGCGCATCTCGCGCCGCTGCGTCCGTGACGGTTCGGAGGCATGCTCGTTCCAGAGCAGCAGCGGTAGCTCGCAGCCGGGGCAGCTGGTGATGCACCATGCGGCGGCGTCCGTGGGAAGCGCACAGAGCTTGCAATCCATACCTTGCCACGGGACGACATAGCCGCTATATCCCACCTCCTGCCATCAGCGCTAATGGTAGATTTCAAGGCGTTCATCAAGGGCAAGCCAGTGAAGCTGGCAAACTGCTCGCAATGTGAAGTCGAATTCTGGGCGCCGCAGGAGCTTGACACAGTGGTCTGCTCCGCCTGCGCTGGCGGAAGCAGCGATAGCGAATAAGTCTGATTATGAAACCGGTCGCGATTACACTCAGCCAGGAGAAATACATGAAGAATTATGCGGCATGGCTGGCGGAGGCGGGCTTCGCTGCCGAGCGCATCACCAGTGTAGAGGAACTGGAACGATACCCGTTGCTGGTCCTCTCGGGTGGGGGGGACATGACGCCCGGCAGCGGCGCGTTTCAGGGCGAGGTGGACGAATCACGTTTACGATACCCGAAGCCGGAGCGGGACGAGCTGGAGCTGGCGCTCCTCGCATCCGCACGAGAGCGGAAGATGCCAGTTCTCGGTATCTGCCGCGGTATGCAGGTGCTCAACGTCGCCTGTGGCGGGACGCTATGGCCTGACATCAGTGACGGCGGCTTCGAGACCGCGGCGCACACCGGTGGCACGAAAGATACCGATGATGTCCATCACTGGGTCGAGATGGCCGGCACCGAGTTCGAAGTTACCAGTCACCACCACCAAGGCGTACGCGACCTGGGTGACGGTCTCGAGGTGATATCGAGCGCGGAGGATGGAGTGGTTGAGGCGTTTCGGCACCGCGAGCTGCCATGGCTGGGAGTGCAATGGCACCCCGAACGCACTTCGGAGGGCACAGGGCGCAGCCTGCTGCAGGAATGGCTGCGATCACAATGCTGACCGCGACGCTGCTCGGCTCGGCGCAGGATGGTGGAGTCCCGCAGGCGGGCTGCCGCTGCGGCCACTGCGCCGCCGCACTGGCCGACCGGGTGTTCGAGCGGTTGCCGGTCTCGCTTGCCTTGCGGGCTCCGGGCGGATTGCAGCTGTTCGAGGCAACGCACGCACTGCCGCGCCAGCTGGCGCTGGCCGGGGCACAGACGCCAGCCACGGTATGGCTGACGCATGCGCACCTCGGCCACATTGATGGTCTGGGGCAGTTCGGCACCGAGGTGATGAATACCTCCGAAGTGCCGCTTCACTGCTCCCCGGCAGTCGCAGATATTCTACGCACGACACCAGCCTGGCATGCCCTGCTCGACCGGGGCAACCTGCTGCTCCAGGAATTCCGCAGCGGCGAGCCCGTCGAGTGCGACGGCTTCACGGTCACGCCGCTGACGGTTCCGCACCGCAGCGAAGCGGGCGATACGCATGCGCTGCTGGTCAGCGCCGGCCGGCGTCTGCTGTTCCTGCCCGACCACGACGCGTGGGGCGCGACGCTGACGGCAGTCGGCGCCGCCAGCCCGCGCGACTGGTTCCGGCAGCTGGGTGCCGATATCGTGCTGCTAGACGGCACCTTCTGGTCGTCCGGCGAGCTGCCACGCCAAGCCGAGGTACCGCACCCGCCGGTACGCGAAACGCTGGAACTGCTCGGCACGCGGCGGGAGGACGACCCACGCGTTGTGTTCATCCATCTTAACCACACCAACCCACTCTGCAACCCAGAATCCGTGGAGTCTACCACGCTGGTACGCTCCGGCTGGGAAGCAGGGCGGGAAGGGATGTCCTTTGGGCTCTAGCCCTTGGGCCAGTCCCCGATTTCGGTGTGGTAGAGCTGCTTGGCGGCGCTCGTGAAGCGGTAGTTGCGGTGAATCAGGTCGAGCGTCGCCTTCTCGACCGGGCTGAACCAGCCGGTACCGCGGATGATGGCCATGATTTCCTGCAGATCGCCGCGCGAGACGCGACCGTCGCCGTGCCCCGCCACCGCGCCCTCGGCGGCGCAGAGTAGCTCCAGATCGAGTGGCTTCATGCGCTGGCGGCAACTCGAGCAGTAGCCATGGCTGCGCTGGAAAACCCGGATTTCGAACTGGTCGCCACAATTCTCGCAGTCAATCCAGTCGCTCACGATGGGGAGTTGCCCGGGGTGGAATAAAAACCTGCAGGGCGTTTAGGCGTTTTCAGCTACGCAATTGTGCGTAACGTCGCAGAATGTTACCACCCAAAAAAGAATATATCACGAAAGCCTATATCTTTCGTCGTGAAAATAGGAGCATTTGACTAACTATCTCACTACACATTCAGCATATAAATCTACTTCTGAAAGCACAACAGTCCCTGGTGGGTTTAGGGTTTTCTCGGGCGCTGCGGTAGACTTATGCCTCAACGCCTCTACAGCAGTATGAGTAGCCGTCTGGACTATACTTGTGCTCGTGATGGCCTCCTTCACTGGATGCCTCGGTTCCACCGATGATGCGGAATCGGATGGACAGGATGACGAAACTACTGTTCCCTTTCCACCAGGTCGGAGCCTTCGTAATCCATGTCGTTCACCAAGCCTGAATTGACTGTTACGAAAATGGTGGCGTTGCCGGTTCGCTCGAATTCGCTCACTGCCAGCTTCAGTTCGCGCCACTCGTTGGCGCCGTCGTTGATGGCGCCGCCCGCAAGGTTGTCCTCAGTGATGACGTAAGTTGCGGAACCGGCGGTCAC
>JAKURS010000041.1 GCA_022449705.1 Candidatus Poseidoniia archaeon
AATCGAGGCTGATATTGAGCCGCTGTAATCCCGCGTGCCGCAGCTTTTTGGCCTGTGCCGCCAGCAGGTAGCCATTGGTGGTGAGGGCCAGGTCGTCAAGCCCTGGAATAACGGCTAGCATTCGCACCAGCCGGTAGAGGTCGGCGCGCAACAGGGGCTCACCCCCGGTGAGGCGCACCCGCGAGACTCCCAGACCCACCAGCAGCCGCACCATCCGCGCCAGCTGCTTGTAACTCAGCAGTTCCTCGCGCGCGACAAAACAGGGTTCCGGCCCATCGGAAGGCATGCAGTAAGGACAACGAAAATTGCAGCGGTCGGTGACCGAGATGCGCAGCTGGGTGAGGGGGCGGCCGTAGAGGTCACGCTCCGGTCGGGAAGACAACATTCCGTCAGGCGCCATACCAGTCCGCCAGCAGGCCGGCCAGTGCTTTAAGGTAAAGGGCCCCGCGCGCAGCCGCCCTGCCTAATCTTCGGCAGCCGCGACTGTATTCGCCATCAGCATCGCGACGGTCATCGGCCCCACGCCGCCCGGCACCGGGGTCAGCGCGCCCGCAACTTCGGCGACGCCGGGCGCGCAGTCGCCAACAAAGCCAGCCGCGGTGCGGTTGACGCCGACGTCAACCACCGTCGCGCCGGGCCGCACCATTTCTGGAGCGACCGTATCTGGCTGGCCAGCGGCGACTATCAGCAGTTCCGCCTGCCGGGTGTGGTGCGCCAGCTCCGCCGTCGCAGTGTGGCACACTGTCACCGTGGCGTTTGCCTGTATCAGCATCACTGCCAGCGGCTTGCCAACGATGTTGCTGCGGCCAACGATGACGGCGTGCTTCCCAGCCGGCGAATGGCCACTGCGTTCCAGCAGCTCCATGATGCCGGCGGGCGTGCAGGGGCGCAGCGCCGGCTCACCACGCAACAGCTTCCCGAGGTTCACGGGATGGAAACCGTCGACGTCGCGTTCGGGTGCGATGCGCACCAGCGCCGGCTCAAGCCTGTCAGGGAGCGGCAACTGGACGATAAGTCCGTGCTCGCTGCTGTTCAGCTGCTCAACGAGCGCTTCCAGCTTCGCCAGGCTGGTTCCGGCCGGCAAGTGGTGGTGCGCCAGCTTAATCCCGACTCGTTCGGCAGCGCGCGACTTGGCGCGGATGTAGCTGGTCGAGGCGGGGTCGTCGCCTACCTGCACTACCGCCAGCCGCGGCGCGCTGGCGAGCCGGGCGACGCGCGCCCGCAGCTCGCTCTCGACGGCGGCCGCGACTGCCCGTCCGTCGAGGATATCAGCGCTCATCTCCCTCCTCCAGTGGGTCGAGCGTGTAGAGGCAGACCTCGACCCGCGGCGCGTCGCCCTGCGCGGCGCGGCGCTTGCGCACGACCAGCTCGGCGACCTGTCCATCGTCGTGGTAGAGCACGCCGGTCAGGCCATCCTTGACCGCCTTGGCCAGATTGTCGGCGTCAGGCCGCTTGTCGTGGTGCTCCTCCAGCCGCGGAACGCGCTTGCGCCACTTGCTCTTGGGACAGGGGAAATAGGCCATGACCTGCAGTCCGAGTGGTCCCACAAACATCCCAGTCAAACCAGCCTCCTCACGGGCGCGCTGCGCCAGGAACGCGATGTCCACCTTGTAGACTTTTGACGCTTTGGGGTCGGTCGCTACGACGTAGCTGCCCTTGCGATAGAACCGGGGTCGCCCCTGCGCGACCGGCTTTCCCGGAATCGTGAATTCGATGCGCACACCCGGCGAGGGGGTGGGGGGATTAGGACTTTTCCGCCGCATCCCTTAATTAAGAGAGCAGCAGCGGGCGGCCAATGCGGATTGCCGTACTGCACGAGGATCGTTGCCAGCCCAAACGCTGCATGAACGAGTGCTACAACTTCTGCCCACCGGTCCGCAACGGCGTCGAGGTCATCACCTGGCGCGAGGACGACAAACCACTGGTTTCCGAACCGCTCTGCATTGGTTGCGGTATTTGTGTTCACAAGTGCCCACATGATGCGCTCACCATTGTCAACCTCCCGGAAGGCGATGAGCGCGAGACAGCCCACCGTTACGGGCAGAACGACTTCAGGCTATTTCGGCTGCCGGTGCCGAAGGAGAGGCAGGTGATCGGCCTGCTGGGCGCCAACGGCACCGGCAAGACCACCGCCATCTCGCTGCTGGCGGGTGAGCTGGTGCCCAACCTGGGCGACTGGGAGCAACCGGGCGACTGGCCGGTGGTGCTGGAGCACTTCGCCGGCACCGGCCTGCATGCCCACTTCGCGGCGCTGGCGGACGGCAGCGTCCGTGTCGCACTCAAACCACAGTATGTAGATCAGATTCCGAAGCGCTTCAAGGGCACGCTGCGCGAGCTGCTCGCCAGGGTGGCAGATGCCGGGCGAGTTGCCGAGGTCGTTGACGAGCTGGGGCTGACCGGACTCGACCAGCCGCTGGCGAAATTGTCGGGCGGCGAATTGCAGAAGGGAGCCATCGCCGCCACACTGCTGAAGGAGGCTGAGCTCTACTTCTTCGACGAGCCCTCCTCGTATCTCGACATCGAACAGCGGTTGCTGGTGGCGCAGCGCATTGCCACACTCGGGGCGAAAAAGTCGGTAATAGTCATCGAGCATGACCTCGCCATCTTGGATCATGTCACTGAGCAGCTGCACCTGCTCTACGGCGAGCCGAACGCTTACGGCATCGTCTCGCAGCCGCTGAGTGTGCGGCACGGCATCAACAGCTGGCTCGGGGGCGAGCTGCGCGAGGAGAACGTGCGGCTGCGCGACAACCGTATCGAGTTCCTGGCGCACCCGCCAAGGACAGGCTGGGACGCGGAACCGCTGGTCAGCTGGCCCAGGCTAGAAAAGCAGCGTGGCAATTTCACCCTCACGGCAGCCGCAGGCGAGATCCGCCAGGGGCAGGTACTGGGCGTCGTCGGTGGCAACGCTACCGGCAAGACCACTTTCGTGCAGCTGCTGGCTGGTGCCCTGGAGCCCGACTCGGGTGAAATCGAGCTGGAACTGGCGATTTCCTGCAAGCCGCAATATATCATGCCGCAAGCGGACTTGCGGGTAGGCGAGCTGTTGCGCGCGGTCGAAGGTTTCGACGAGCACTATTTGAACGTCGAGCTGCTCCAGCCGCTCGGCCTCGAGCCGCTCATGGAGCAGGATCTGAAATCGCTGTCCGGGGGCGAGCTGCAGCGTGTAGCGATAGCGGAGTGTCTGCTGCGCAAAGCCGACCTCTACCTGCTTGATGAGCCCTCCGCGTATCTCGACGCCGGCCAGCGCATGGTCACCGCGCGCACTATCAGGCGCTGCATGGAGCGCCGCACCAGCTCGGCGCTGGTGGTCGACCACGACGTCTACTTCATCGACTACCTCTCCGACGGGCTGCTTTGCTTCTCCGGCACACCGGGGGAGCATGGCCTAGCGGAGGGTCCATTCAGGATGCGTGAAGGGATGAACCGCTTCCTCAAGCGGCTGGACATCACCTTCCGGCGTGACCGCAACACCCATCGCCCGCGCATCAACAAACGCGGCTCGCGGCTCGACCGGGAGCAGAAAGCGGCTGGTGAGTTCTACTATCCCGACTGAAGCGCCCTGCAGCCTGCCTGCCAGGATGCGTTTACGACCAGACCATTGCTGCATCGGGGCTGCACCCTTATCCCGACGAGCCGCTGCGCGACCGTGATTCCGGAGCTGGCAGACCGGTTCGTGGGGTTCTACACGCGCCTCATCCTGGGTAACCCGCTGCTGACGGTGGCACTGCTCGTGCTGGTGACGCTGCTGCTGCTCAAGCCTGCACTGACCTTTGAGCAGAATATGACCCGTGATATCGAGGTCTACCTGCCGGAGGGCGAGGAATCAACCAACCTGCTGCTCGAGGTGCGGCAGGACTGGGCCACCGACATAATCATCGTCTATATCGAGACCCGCAATGCGAATGACCCCGAACGGTTCGACAACCTGGAAACGCACAATATCACCTATGTCCCAACGCTCAAGGAGATTGCGCGGCTGGAACAGGAAATCGACCCCTGGGGCCAGTCGATGGAACAGGTGGAGTTCAGGAACTGCTTCCAGTCCCAGAGAGCCGCCGACCGGGGGCAGTGCGACGACATCATCTTCACGCTCAGCATCTCAACACTCATCAAGGAGTTCAACTCGACCAACAGTCGTTTTATCGAAGCTACGGAAGAGAAGGCATTTGGTGGCCTTTCGATCGAACAATACGATGACGAGCAGATAAACGAGACAGGTCGCTACGCGATACCCAGCGATCAGGACCGGGTCGATCAGATTTACGAGCAGACCTCCGGCGCGCTACAGGATTTCGCCATCGACACCAACAATGATGGAATCCTTGACACGGCGTACATCATGTTTGCGCTGAAGTACTCGGAGGGCAACAACGATGCGATACAGGCGGAAATTATCGACCGTATCCAGCAGGCTATTGACTCACGGCAGAACCCAGCGCGCACCGAGATGACGCAGACCGGGCTGGTAGTGGTGCTGCACGAGGTGACGGCGCGGCTCTACGAAGACTTGCTGGCGATGCTGCCGATTTCGCTTGTCATCGTACTGGGAATAATGCTCTGGTTCCACCGCAATATCTTCGTGATTCCGGTGGTGCTCATCCCGATTTTCTGCGCACTTATCTGGACCCTGGGGTTGGTGCGGCTCTCAGGCGCAGTGCTGACGCCAATGATTGTCGCCGCCGGGCCAATCCTGGTGGGAATTGGTGTCGATTACGGGCTGCATGTCGCTAACCGCATCATCGAGTTCCGCGAGGCGGGACTGACGCACGGCAGGGCAACCCACAGCGCCATGCTAACCACCGGCAAGGCAACGCTGCTCTGCGCCCTCACTGACACCATCGGCTTCTCGGCGCTGTTCATCTCGCCGATTGCACCGATGCGCACTGTAGGGCTTACAATGATTATCGGTGTTGCTTGCGCGTTCGTGCTGACGGTGAGCATGACACCCGCGATTATCAAGCTCACCAACTACACTCGCCACCACCCGAAGGCGTGGGTCGGTATCGCGCGCGTCTCGTCACAGCAGTGGCGTGTAATCCTGCTGGTGGTGCTGCTAGTGACTGGCTACTCGCTGGCGCGGCTCTCGGTGATGGACCAAGACATCCGGGGCGATGAATCAGCCCCTGAGGATATCGCCTCAATCAGGAAGCTGGCCGAATATTCTGAGAAGTTCGAGGCGGGGCAGACTGGTATCCTGCTGGTAGCGGGGCCGCCCGACCGGCCCAAGCCAGCCGCCAAGGACCTTGGAGTATTGGACGTGATGAACTGGACCACTGTCGAGCTGAACAACCTCACGGTCATCAACCGCAACTCGGGCGACCCCATCAACGTCTCGGCGTTCTCAATCGTTGATTTCTTCAAGTCAGCGCATATCACGCTGGAGGTGGCACAGCCGGGAGGCGAGCCGCTGCTAGTGTTCGACGGCAGCTTCTGGGAATTCCTGCACCACCCCTTCTTCGATGAGAACAACCTCTCCTGGATGGACCTGGGACCCTACACTCGTGCCGAGTTCCGGCAGGACATGATAGACGTCTTCTACGACTCGTTCACGGGAGAGATGCGCGCGATGCTGCTGACCGACGACTACACCAGGGCGCTCATCTATACCAGCATGCCATACGTAAACATAGACGATACGGCACTGCTGGTCGAACACACTGACGATATCGCCGCCCACTATGACACCTTCTACCTGCATAATCTCGACGCGGAGATGTCGCAGCTCACCGGCGGCCCGCCAGTCACCATCGCCATCAACAAGGGCATTCAGGATACGCAGTACAGGACGATTGCGCTGAGCCTGGTGCTGGTGCTGGTGACGATGGTCCTGATTTTCCGTTCATTCCGTTTCGGCTTCATTACCTTCCTCCCCATCCTGATTGTCGTCCTGTGGTATCCTGCCACGGTCCATACCGGCGGTACCAACCTAAACATCTTCACCGCCATGGTCGGCACCATCATCATCGGTATCGGCATTGATAACTCAATCCAGATTACTGAACGCATCCGCGAGGAAGGCACCCGACCCGAAGGCATCCAGCATGCTGTGCAACATACAGGCCAATCGGTCGTAGAAGCTACTTTCACGACTATGGGGGGCGTCCTGTCGGGCGTCATCATCTCGCTCTACCGCACCCAGTTTATCGGCTTGCGTAATTTTTTCGCACTGATTATCACGCTGGTGCTATTCTCGCTGCTGCTGGCAGTCTTCGCGCTCCCCAGCTTCTACCAAGCGCTGCATCACTACGGCGGCAAATTCGGCCCCCGGCGCTTGAAGGTCAAGCGCTAGCGGCGCTAGCCTAGCATTTCTGCGACGGCTTCAACCGCCTTGCGAGCGTAAGGGAGCAGCCGCGGCTCGATATGTTGTGGCTCGGCGCCCGGCCCGATGACGCCCATGCCGACCGGCTTTCCGGTCGCCAACTGTAGGTCCAGCACCGCCTGCACGACCGCCTGCCCCATCGCAAGGCCGTGCTGTGTCTCGCCGCGTTCGATGATGCCGAGCAGCACCGCACCGTCGACATCGTTGCGCCCGAGCAGCCGCTGCAGCGCCAGCGGGCACTCCAGCGCGCCCGGCACCCACCGCTCGGCAGCGATTTCCAGCCCCAGTCCGCCGGCGCGGTCGCGCGCCGTCGCGGCCATGCGTTCGACCGCCTCGCGGTGGTAGCTGCCGCAGACCAGCACGATGCGGCTCATTGCGCCTCCATGATGCGCGTGACGGTCTCAACGGTGGCGCGCGTCATCGCGTCAATCTCGACGTTGAGCCGGTCACCTGGTGTGCACGCGCCGATGGTCGTACGCTCCAGCGTCTCTGGAATCAGGTGCACCCTGAATTCGCCCGCCTCTGGCCAGGTCTCGCCCACGGTAAGCGAGATGCCGTCAAGAGCCACGAAGCCCTTCACGAAGATATAGGCCATCCAGTCGCGCTCGACGCGCAGCCGCAGGTCGTGGGCGCCGTCGGCAGTCTCGACCGCGATTACCGTTCCGGTGGTTGAGACGTGGCCCGAAACCAGATGGCCACCAATCTCATCGCCCAGCCGTGCCGAGCGCTCCAGGTTCACTGTCACGCCCTCCGTCATCCGTTCGCCGAGCGTCGTACGGGCGAGCGTTTCGGCGACAACGTCGAACTCCAAGGCATTCCCGGCGACAGCGCTGACCGTCAGGCAGACGCCGTCTACCGCGACGCTCGCCCCCGCGGCGATTCCGGCGGCGAAGCCGTCGGGCGGTGTAATTGCAATACGCTGCACACCTGCGGTGTCGCTTGCGCTCCGCACCCGCCCAGTGGCGGTTACGATACCGGTGAACATACTACTCCTGGCCGAAGTCGCGCAGGATGCGCGCCACGATTTTGCGCGTCCCTGCCAGGCCATGCTCCAGCTTTGGTAGCCGCACGACCTGCGCCACGTGGCCGCGTTCGGCCAGCTTCGCTTCCAAGGCTTTGGGCTCGAACAACTCCTGGTCGTATCCCAGCACAATGATGTGGGGCTTGATTTCCTCCACGACAATGTCGAGCATGTTGCCCTCGCGCCCCATCACGGCTTGGTCGACCGGCTTCAGCGCCGCGACCATCTCGGTGCGCACCGCGGCCGGCATGAGCGGCTCGCGCTTCATGCGCCGCACTGTCGCGTCGTTGGCTACAATCACCACCAGTTCGTCGCCCAGTTCCCTCGCTGCGCGCAAGAAATGTATGTGTCCGAGGTGCAGCAGGTCGAAGACCCCGGTGGCTACTACGCGCTTGCGACCCACGCGGCAACAATTTCATGCCCCTCCAAAAAAGGATGGCCCCCGGCTTTGGCCCACGCTACGGCCGCTTCGGGCGGCAGCCGCCCCCCATCATCAGCGAGCATCTCGCAGCCTAGGGCAACTGGCGGCAGTCCTGCCATGGCAACGAGCGCAACCATCAGCTCAGTGTGTCCCTGCCGCCCCACCAGCCCGTCGGGGTGCGCGACGCAGACCGGCACGTGGCCCGGAGACCGGAACTGCTCGCCCAGCAGCAGTCGCGCCGCGTCCGGCTCGAGCTCTGCAGCGACTAGTTCGCTGAAGGCAGAGACGGTGCGCGCGCGGTCGCGGTCGGTGATGCCGGTGTAGGTGTCGCGCGCGTTCAGCCAGAGCGAGAACGATGAGCGGCTGTCATACGGCAGGTCATGTGCTTTGAGCCCAGCCAGCGCCGGGTAGTCGGCCGCTGCCGAATTGAGCACGGCGTCCATGAACGGCAACCCCAATCGCTGTGCGGCAGAATACACGACGGCGATGAAGACAAGCCCGCCGCCACGCTGCCGCAGCAGCCGCACCCTGTCGGGAGTAGCGTGCTGCGCGGCGAAGATAATGTCAGTTTCCCCTTCACGCCCCGGAGCGTCGTAGAGCAGCAGCGGCTCGCCCGTCCGCAGCGCCTCGCACGCAGCGCTCAGGCCGTCGGTCAGCTTCGCGTCCACGTCGCATGACCCGCCCACCGCCTTAAACGGTTGCGTATCTACGCATTATTGCGTAATTAATCAGCTACGCATGCCCGAATCGTGCGCGCTCCAGCCGCACCGCCCCCCGCGAGAGCTTGCTGACGTAGCGCACGCACTCCAGATCACCCGCGCTGAGCAGCGCCAGCACCAGCGCGCCAGTCTCGCGGTCGCAGGTCATCTGCACCCCGTCAGCGAAGCTAAAAATGTGGTGCCCGCCACGCAGCGCCTGCGGCTTCTCCGTCAGGTCGTATGCCAGCAGCAACCACTGTCCTTCCTCCTCCGAATCATGCAACAACGAGTAGTTGTCCGGGCCGTAGCGCTCGTGGCGGCAACTGCGCAGCTCCCAGCGCGCGGCGGTCGCCTGCGCCAGCCATTCCACCAGCGCGGGCGAGTGCCACAGTTTGCCGAGCAGCGCAGGACCAGTTGCGCGGACCGCGAAACCGGGACGCTCCTCA
>JAKURS010000042.1 GCA_022449705.1 Candidatus Poseidoniia archaeon
CGACTCCTCGCCGACTACGGAGACCTGCATTTCCGTGGAGGCGAGCAGCTCGCCGTCACTGCTGAGCAGCTGCAGCTCGATGGTTCGGATGCCAGGCTCGACGCCCGCCGGGACGAAGAGCGTCAGCTGTTGCACCTGCCGCTCCCGTGGCGTGAGGGGGAACTCTACCGGGAGCGGCTGCCAGCCGCCCGGGACGACCGCAACCACCTTCGCCGCCTGCGGGACGTTCCCGTAGTTCCACGCCTCGACCGGCAGTTCCACGGAATCGCCCGGCGCGACCGCGACGAAGGACTCAGCCTGCAGCGTGTAGAACTCCTCCGGCAGGATTGTGGCGTCGAACTGCTGCTCCGCCAGCAGCTCCACCCCGTACCAGCAACGCAGCGTCGCGCTGCCGGTCGTCCCACCGGGGGTGCCGTATGGCGGGTTGAAGAGCAGCTGCACCGGCCGCGAGTCCCATGCTGCCAGCTCATCGGTGGGGGGCAGCACCGACCACTCCCAGGCGAGGTCGCCCTCCAGCTCCAGCACCAGCGACTGCGGACCATTGCTCTCGCTCACCAGCGAGAGCGTGTGCGAGCCGGGCTGGCCGTCGGTCGCCAGCGCCTCCCAGGCACCACTGAAGCGGGCGCCGCTGTACTGCAGCGCCTCGATTACGCCAGTTGCCTCGTCGGATGAAATACCGTCGGACGCGTTGACCGTGAAATCGGCCAGCGTGCCGGCGAGTGTGTGCTCCGGCACCGCCACGCGCAGCTGCACATCCTGCTCTGCCCCGGCAGCAAGCCAGATCGTGGACTGTGCCAGCTCGTACTCCCATCCGCTGCTGGCTTCCAAGGTGAGGTGCACCAGCCCGTCGCCGCGGTTGCGGATAGTGGCGGTGGCGGTTGCGTTCTGCTGCGGAAGGACGCTGTCGCCCTCGACCAGGACGCGCAAGCGGTAGGTCTGGTTCAGCAGTGGCGTCCAGTTGGCGGACACCGACGCGCTGCCGCTCTGCAGGGTCGCCTCGACAACCCCTGCACCGGCGACCACCTCGCCCTCCGGCGCGGTCAGCTGCACCGCCAGTGCGGCCGAGCTCCAGGGCGCCAGCGCGGGCGTCGCGTTCCACTGCCCGAGCGTCCAGTTGGCAGGCGCCACCAGCGAGAGCGCCATGCCAGCGGGGCCGTTGCCGCGGTTGTGGAGAGTCAGCATCACATCGAGAGTTTCGCCCGGGTGGAACTCTGGCGGCAGCGCCAGCTCCAGCTCCAGCTGGTGACGCTGCTCGACCGTTACCGACAGCACGGCGGTCACGTTCGCTTCCTCGGCGACCAGCTGCAGCGTCGTCAGCAGCAAGCTGCCGGCAAGGACTTCGGGAACTGTTACCGTGGCGTTGAATTCCAGCGTCGAGTAGGCACCGAGCGTGAGGTTGCCGGGCGCGGCGACCGACCAATTGCCGGCCGAGACGGCTATGGCCACCGTCTCCGGCACGTTACCGTAATTGTACAGCGTAAGCGTGAAGGTGATGTTCTCGCCCGGTAGCCCGCTCGCTGGCTCGAGCGGCTCGACCGTGAGCAGGTGCACCTCCGGCACCTCGATGTGCAACCGCACCGACGCGCTGGAGTTGTCGTCGGCCTGCGACGTGATGTTCAGCCAGCCGCTGTAGTTGCCCGCCAGCACCTGCTCGGGCAGTTGCAGCTCGAGCGTGAATCCGCCTGTCTCGCCCGCCGTGGCACTGGCGTTGGCGGGCACGCTGCCGTTCCAGCCCGCCGGCAGCTCCAGTGAAATCGTGTAGGTGTCATCAAAGACGCCGGTGTTGGTGAATGGCACAGTCGTGTTGCCGGCTGAATCAGGGAGCAGCACGAACGTCACCTGGAGCGGCGCGGCAACGCCGTAGTGCGGGCGGCCGTGGAGCAGCAGGTCATCGATGAACCATCCCTCGTCGACAGAGCCGAAATCGCTCGCAAAGCGCAGCCGCAGCTGCACGCTCTCGAAACCGCTCAGGTTGAAGCTGGTCTCCACCCAGCCGCCCGAGCCTCCGGTGAAGGCGCTGCCGTTAGCGGCGCTGGCGCTGCCGGGGTAGCCGCCCTCGGGTTCGAGCAGCGACCAGTTCTCGCCATCGGTAGAGTACTCGACCACGCCGCCGTCGTAGCCCGCCTCGGTGCGGTACCAGTGCGCGAAGTCGAGCCACACAGAGTCGAAACCGCCCAGCTCGAGCGGCAGCAGCAACAGTGAGTCGTCCATGTCGTCAATGTAGCCGGTACCGGCGCCGCACCAGAGCGCCTGTGAACCGCCGTAGCTGCGCGTGTCCGTAACGTTCCAGAGGCTGTCGTTGGCAACTGGCCACTCGAGGTCCACCTCGAATTCCTCGAATAGTATGACGACCGTCGTCGAGAACGAATGCGAGAGCGCGTTGTTGTCCGGCTCGTCGTCATCGACCAGCAACTCCGCTTCCAGAGCAAATTCACCCCACGCGCCGGGAATCCACGCTTCGCTCCACACCCAGGTGGCGCCGGGCGAGAGCCACGGCACCGCGACGGTGCGCTCTACCGTTCCCTCGAGGAGCAGCGTCGCGTTGAGGTATTCGAAGCCGGTATTCTCGACAACCACTTTCAGCAGCGTCGGCTGGTGCACTTCGGCCCAGGCGGGGCCGGCGCGCGTTATCGCCAAGTCGGACGGCAGCTGCAGCTCGAACGTCATCACGTCGCCCGATACCGAGATATTGGTGACACCAATCTGCGTCTCCGCACCGTCATAGTCGTCGCTGTCCGGACTCGAGATATTGGTGAAGCCACTGGTGGTGTTGGCCCACGGATCGCTCGACTGCTTCGGGTTGTTGTTGTTGTCAGCCTCCTCCAGGTGGACCCGCCGGTGCGCGTCGTTCGACTGGCTGCCATCCTCGTCGATGTGCCAGATGAGCAGGCCATGCCCGGGTAGGTAGGTGTCGTAGCCCACATTCTGCCTGTTCTCGAGCAGGAAGTATTCGCGGCCGCCGAGCCCGTCAATGGGAATCTTCATGATGGAGGCGTTGTCCTCGACGCGCGAGAGGTTGTATTCCCCTTCGCCCGCGAGCGGCAGGAACGGCTCCAGCCATCCCAGGAACAGCTTGGACCAGGCGCAGAACTGGGCCGGCGTGTCACCGCCGTTGAGCCAGGAGCCACCCGACATCATGCCCCAGCTGCCGATGCCCGACGAGGAGTAGTCCGTATCGTAAAGGTCCGGCAGACCGAGGTCGTGGCCGAACTCGTGCGCGAAGACTCCCATCGGCGTCCCTTCGCCCTGCATCGCGTAGCCGCTGATACGCGTCCCGTTGCGGTATTCGGCCGACATCGCCCAGCGATGCGACCAGATGGCGTCGTCGCCGGCGGGACCGCCACCGCCGTTAGACTCGTCGGTCGGCCCGGAATGGACGATAATCAGGTGGTCAAGGTTCCCGTCGCCGTCGCGGTCGAAGTGGCTGTAGTTGACATACGGCTGCGCCAGCGCGACAGCCTCGCGTACCAGCGTCTGCGCGTTCCCTTCCGACTCGGAGTTCTGGAATTCGTACTTGCCGTAGTAGGACATGTTCTCGCTGGCATTGAACCACTGCGGCACAATCGTGCCGGTGACGTTGAACTGCCCGTAGGAGTTCACGTCAAAGTAGTCCCACATCGAGCCATTATCGCGCTCGAACAGCAGCTCCTCATAGTAGGCCACGTCATGGTCGCTGTCGGCCGGGTAGTCAGGGAACTGTATCAGCAGCACCAGCAGGTGCGCCTCGCCAGTCCATTCACGCTGCGCCAGCTGCGGCGGAGCCGTGGCCTGGTCCTGCGGCGGTGCATGGCCCGGCGGCTGGAGCGCCAGGTCGTAGGGAAGTTCCGACACCGCCTCCGCGGGCGGAAGGAGCAGTAGTAACAGCGGCAGCATCAGGAGCAGCCAGCGCACGGAGCCGCGCACACCGGGGGGCAAAGCGCTTACTCCAGTTCGGACGCCTTGAGGAAGCAGAATGTCGTGAATGCCGAGAGCAGCGCCGAGACGATGAGGTGCTGCTTTGCAGCGTCCCACCCCTGCCACAGCACAATCAGCGCCAGGATGCCGATTACGCCGGCAAAGAAGTTGGCGCGCACCGGGTCCATCCGGGCCGCGCCACGCATGTAGAACCAGAGCGAAATGGCGACCAGGAAGGTGACAAACACCGGCAGCTGCAGCATGGCTGGTTCAACAAGATAGATAAAGAAGTAGAAATAAGCCAGCAGTAGCGTGAAACCCGCGCCTGCAATGAGTGAGAGCTTCTCGCGCAACGCATCAGGTGAGTCCCCCGTGCTGAAGTTATCGAACATCGGCTCGGAATCAGGCGAAGCGCGCGGCACCGGCGGTGCCGGCGCGTTGCGGCGCACTGCAGGCTCGCTCTCGCGCTGCGCCTGGCGTTCCTCGTCGCTCTCTTCGCCTGGCATGCTGCCGTCTATATCGGGTTCCTCATTCATTTCTCCTCTTTGATGAGGACGATGTTGTGCCCCTTGTAATCGAACATGACCGAGCGCTTCACCAGCCCCTTGAGCTGGAGCGAGGTAAGCTCGAGTTCGCGCGAGATGTCGTTGGCGAAGCACCCCTCCTCGCCTACCATCTCCAGGATTTTCACCTCCAGCGCCTCGAACACCGCCTCGTCCATCAGCACCACTGTCAGCAGCTCCTGCGTCTCCTCGAAGCTGAACGAGGTCGAAATCTGGAAGGCGTTGTAGAAGGTGCGGTACGCCTTCTCGGGCTTGCCGTCGCGGACTTCCCAGCGCGACTCTACCAGCTTGAACTTCTCGAAGTAGGTGATGGCGCCGAACGCCTTCTCGCCGAACATTTCCTGGAGCTCACTGGTTGGCGTCCACCCCTCCGCCAGCCTTGCCAGCACTGCGCGTCGGTCGGGCGAATCGACCGACCGAAACAGTGCCACCAGCTCGGCGGGGTCGTTGATTAGCTTGGTTCGTTTCATGGGTCTGCGCGGGCGATGGCGCGTGCGGCTAAAAAGGAGCGCCTACAGCTCCAGTTCGCCCGTCAGGCCGCACGCGTCGCACTCCACCACCTGCGGGCCGTCGCGCCGTGGAACCTGCATGCGTGCACTGCAGCCAGGGCATTCGATGGTGACCAGCTCCGCTGCCGGCTTGCGCCGGACGCGCTTGCGCCGCCGCTTGCTGCGCTGCGGCGGCGCTGCAAGCGGCGGCGGAGTCTGGTCGACCTTGACAGCGCTTTCTTCAGCCTTTAATTTCCGGACCCGGTTCGCTGATTTTTTATCTCCAATTCCTTCATATATTGCAATAGCTCCATCATAATCCATATGTTTCTCTTTATCCTGTGCCCTGGAGGTCGCCGCCGCCTGCGTCACTTCCCAGGGTGTGACGGTCTGTGGCGGTCGAACCTGTGGCGGTCGAACCTGTGGCGGTCGAACCTGTGGCGGTCGCAGCTGTAGCGGTCGCATTTGCAGGAATGCCCAGGTGCCACCAACCATCAGCACTACCAGCAGCAGCGTCCCACCCAGCAGCCAGGTCACGGAAATGCCGGCGACCTCGCCCAGGTCGAGCGCGAAACCATCGTCGTTTCCGGTGGAAACGGCCGGGGGTGGCTCGCTAATGAAGACGGTGCAAGTGTCGGACGCCTGCAACTCGTCGTTGTCGGTTACTTGTACCACGACAGTGTAGAATGCGTCGTTGGGCGGCAGCAAATCATACTTCTTCAGTGCCTCCGGTGCAGAGTCAAAGAAGTCGGGCATACCAATCAGCTTGCCGGATGGCGAGTTGAAATCCCACTCGTAAATCACGATGTTCCCGTCGGCATCGCTGGCGTTGGCGCTGAACTGCAGCAGTTCGTCCACCTCCCCCTCGGCAGGGCAGTCAGCGGTGACAGTCGGCAGCGAGAGGATGCGCAGCGTGCGCCTGGCGGGCACGCTCCAGGCCCCGTCCGAGTCCTGCACCTGCAGCGTCACGTTGTGCGTGCCCGGCGACAGCTCGCTTGAGGAGAACGAATCCCGCTCGCTCAGCTTTCCGTCCAGGCTGGAGTTCCAGAAGTACGCCACGACTTCACCCTCGGCGTCATAGCCAGCACCGGACAGCACAACCAGGGCTCCGAACTCTGCTTGCGGCGGCGCCTCGGTGATGAGGCAGATTGGCTGGCCATTGAGGCGCAAAAAGAAGGTGGTATTGGAAGACCAGAGCCCGGCCTCGTTCCCGACCCGGAAGGTGATAGTGTGGGAACCATTGGAAAGTGCGGTAGTACTGAACTCGGCCACGGTCGAGAGCACCCCATCTAGGTCGGACTCCCAGCTGAAATTGGTCAGGTTAGCCGAGCCGGCCGTGAGTTTCAGACCTGTGCCACGGAAGATTACTTCGGTACCGTGCAGCAGCACGCACTCGCCCTGCAGAGAGCAGGGCTCGACGGCTAAGACCTCCGCTGACGGGTAGTCCCCAATAGCGATTTCGCGCGTCACCGGCTCGCTCCAGACACCATCGTTGTCGCGCACCTTGAAGCTGACCGTGTGGTAGCCGGTTGTGAGCGTGCTGCTGTTGAATGCGGACTGGTTCGAGAGCAGCCCGTCGCGCGAGGAGAACCAGCGGTACTCGACAATTTCACCGTCTCCATCGCTACCGCTGCCGTTGAAGGTAACGTTCCAGCCCGGCATTGCAGTCGCTGGCGCTATCGAGACGATGGTAGCGTTGGGCGGCTGGTTGTCAAGGGCAGGTTCGTAGTAGAGTGCCAGTCGATTTTCCATCCCCGCCAGCAGCCAGTGGCCGCGCCAGGAAGTGGCAACCCGGGTCACCGCCGCCGTGGTGGAGGCGGTCCAGAGCGGATCGCCATTACCAGTCGCGAGCAGCGCCAGCTGCTTGCCGGCGGTACCGACCAGCAGGTGGCTGCCAGGGCCGTTGAACGTCAGCGACGCCACCTCGCCCTCCAGGCTGCGGCTCCACGCCGCAGAACCGTTGGTGCGGTCCAGCAGATAGAGGTCGCCCGCCTCGGTTCCAGCGGCGAACAGTTCGCCCCCGGGGTGCGCTGCGACCGCGCTGAAGGCGGTGCCGACCGGAAATTCCAGCGCTGGATCGTTGCTGTTGCTGTTGAACACCAGCGCACCACCCGGCGTCGCTACAGCCAGCCAGCCGCCATCGAGACTGAACGCCAGACCATTGATGGCGGCGGCGTCGGTGTAGCTCCAGAGCGGGTCGGAGACGCTGCGCTCCCACAGTAGCAGGTTGCCGTTGCGGGTCGCCGCTGCAATTCGCTCCCCGTCGGGCGAGATGGCGACCAAGTTGACAGCGCTGCCCGGGTTGTAGCTCCAGAGCATATTATTGTTGGCGCGGCTGAGGTTGAAAAGATACGCGTAGTTCTCATCCCCCGCGACGAGGTACGCACCATCGGCAGAGATGCCAACGCTGTTAAACGACAACACGCCGGAGTAGGTCCAGGTCTCAACGCGGTCCTCCCAAAGCGTCAGTCGGTGGTTAGACTCCTCCGCCGCGACCAGCTGCCGGCCGTCGGCCGACATCGCGACCGAGGTCACCCCTGGCCCCCGAATCCACATCTCCATGGGGGTGGGGCCGCTGGTGTTCCAGAGCCCGACGCGGGTACCGTAACCTGCCGCCAGCAGTTCCCCGTCAGCGGTCGCAGCTACGCCAGTGACGGTACCGGCGGTAGAGGTCTCCCACTCCGGCTCCTTTTCCGCCGCCGCCAGCGGCAGCAGTGCCAGCAGCAGCAGTGCCAGCAGCAGCGGGCCCAGCGTGACGAGGCGGCTCAAGCGTGCTGACTCCCGCCGCGACGTTCATGCGACAGCTCCAGCAAGCGGTCGCCGGCCAAGTGCTCAACCATGCGGGGCGGCGGAGCCGCCACCTTTCTTAACAGTTCGTCAGACACGCCAGCCGTTACATCAGCAGCAGTAAGGAACGACGGCAACGCAAAAAGTTCAGTGGCCGAGCAGGATTGGCAGTACCAGAACCTCCCATGGTAACGCAATCACGAGGAGTTTCAGGTAACCCAGCACGGATGGGTTGTGTATAATCGATTATATATAAAGTTAACGGTAAAAAGTATTAGGGATAAAAATTGTGTCCCACCTTTTAGCGGAAAACGAGGGAAGTGGATTATCCGCGTACCAGATTGTAGCGTCCGCGCTGCTCCAGCGCCGCCAGTCGCTCTAGCGCGCCGCTGGCGCCGTCCCACTCACCGTAGGCGGCGAGCAGCGGCTCCCTCGCCTTTAGCTCGGGGTGGTGCGCCTCGAGCGACTCGAGCAGCACCCGCAAATCGGTCGCGCGCTGTTCGTCGTCATCGCTCGCGGCACCGAGGCCGAAATCGATGACGCTGAGGTTGCCATTCACGTCCCCACCAGGCGAGCCGTCGGCAACAAAATTGCTGGTAGTCGGGTCGCCGTGAACGATGCCGGCAGTGTGGATGCGCGCCAGCAACTCGCCGAGCTGCGGCAGCCACGCCACACCGTTGGGAGCGCGTAGTGCGCGCTCGAGCGGTTCGCCCGGGAGCCACGCCATCACCAGCGTCGCGGCGGCGGGGTCGACCACGTAGAGCGGGGGCACCGGCAGCCCCGCTTCGCTGGCGCGCTCGAGCAGCCGCGCCTCGGCGCGCAGCCGCTCCGCCACCAGCCGCACCTCCAGGTCGGGGTGGCGGTAGCTACGGGGGTTACGGTGCTTCTCGATGGCGGGCTGGCCGTGCCATTCGACGGCGGTGACGACAGCCTCGGCGCCCCGTTCCGCTAGCGCCATGTCACCTCCGCCATGTCAGTGCGGAAGCGCTGGTCGACCCGGTCGTCAGCCGGCCCCACCTCGTAACCGCCGGCGCGCATGACGTAGCCCAGCCACGCAATCATCACGCCGTTGTCGA
>JAKURS010000043.1 GCA_022449705.1 Candidatus Poseidoniia archaeon
AGTATTTCGATCGCAAAGCGTACCTGGCGCAGTCCCCGCAGCTCTACAAGCAGGTACTGATGTCGGGCGGCCTCGACCGGGTTTACGAAATCGGCCCCGCCTTCCGCGCCGAAGAGCATAACACTCCGCGCCACTTGAACGAGTTCATTTCTATTGATATCGAGATGTCTTGGGCTGACGACGACGACGTGATGGGGGTCATGGAGCGGCTGGTCGCCAGCTGCGCTAGTGCGGTGGCACAGGAAGTTGAGGCGCTGGCGGAGCTGGAAATGGCGCCGTTAGAGGTTGATTTGCCACTGCCGCGCATCACCTACGACGAGGCTGTCGAAATCGCGAGCGCGAAAGTCGATATCGTTTGGGGCGACGACCTTTCGATGGAGGCGACGCGTACCCTAGCCGAGCAATATGGCGGTTTCTACTTTATCACGAAATGGCCTTTGGCGCTTAAGCCGTTCTACATCCAGCCCGAAGGTAAAAAGCACAGCAGAGGCTTCGATTTCATGTTTCGCGAAGTGGAGATGACATCCGGCGGCCAACGCGTCCACGATGTCACGCTGCTCGAACAGCGACTGCGAGAACAGGGACTGGACCCGGCCAAGTTCGGTCACTATCTGGAGCCGTTCCGCTACGGGATGCCTCCGCACGGTGGCTGGGGGCTCGGTCTGGACCGATTGGCGATGGTCTTTAGCGGTGCACAGAACGTGCGTGAGTGTGTACTCTTTCCAAGGGACAGGAACCGGCTGACGCCCTAGAGTGTCGCCGGCCCGCCCAGCGGCAGGGGTGGCAGCGCTGAGACCGTATCGCCGCGTAGTGACGGGCCCTCGGCGAAGGTGCCGAAAATACCTATTTCACCGGCTGGATTATGCGCCAGCCCAAACCAGGGACGGCCGTCCGCCGCCACAACGATGTCTATAAAATCTCCGAAACCACCGCAGCGGTCGTAACCGCAGTCCTCTTTGGCGTTCTCGAGCGGGTCGTCAGGTAAGTTTACAACTACTGTGGTCAGCAATGCTTTTTCATTGAATGAATCGGTTATTACTGTCATATATCCATTCCAAGTCGAACCACCGTTAGTGGTGCCAATGTAACCCATTCCCGTTCTTCCTTCCGAACCGGCTGCAATTGTAATGAATCCTGTACCATTAACTCCAGGTGGGCTTATCATGATAGGATTACTCCACGTATCTCCTTCATCCTGTGAATAACTATAGTACGGTAGATTGTCCAGACCTATCCAGGAAGCATGCAGATAATCAGATTCATCAGCGGCGACAGCGACCTCTTCAAAATTCCATGTATCGGCAGTTCCGGTATCCTGTGTTGGAAGCACGTGCTCGGTCCAGTCTAATCCACCATTTGTACTACGGTAAACCGAATAACCTGAACCGTCACAGCTTGGGTTTCCACGATAGAAATTACCGTTGTTGGATCCAATGATATGGCCAGTCAGACCTCCACTATCGCAGCCTGGAGGCGCACCCTCTTGCTCGGGGGTCCAAGTAAGGCCTCCATCAAATGAAGTACTGCAAAGTGGTGCAGGATAATTACCATTTACACAGAATACGTACGTTGTGTCATAGCAATTGACGGGTTGGGGGCATGGATACGGTGATGACGCTATTGTCTGGTGATCCTGAAGCGTATAGGGCCAAGTAATTGCTGTAGGGCCCCTCCATGTGCTCCCTTCATTCTCTGAGAATTCGACTGTCATACCAGACAAGGCGTGCATGTCAAATTTCATGATAGCGTCAGTCCAGAGGTCAACGTATAGATACGGATCATTGCTATTAGGGACCCATGGAGGACCAACATCTGTGCAGGAATAATCAGACAGGTTGGTCATAGTTACCATATTTGTGCATTGGACTATTGCTGTAGCACCACCTGAACCAGTCCCCCAGCTAGTCATGTACACATTACCAGCCTGTGTAACACCTATAGTTGGCTCGAAAGTAGTTGTTCCGATCCCATAATAAGTTCCTTCACTGAAGATTGGAATATTATTTCCATAAAGAACCGATGTTCCATTAACCTCATAGAATTCTGTAGCATTGCGTGCGCCATCAAAATGATAGAAAGTTGTACCTGGAACAGGTGAATCAAAATCGAAAGGCGTTGGTTCACTTATTTCGGTCCTGTTGTCATCTGGACCAAGGCAGCCCGCCAAGCTAGAGAAGACGAACAGGAACGCTACGGCAATGGCCTTTTGCTGCATGCTGGTGTGTGAGAGTTCCGGGGCTTTAAGGTTTCATGGTGTGCTGCTGCATGCTGACATCATGTAGTCTCCCTCACCCCATTTTGAGGCTTGAACTGCCACCTGCCGGTAAGACAGGGAGGGGTGTCAAATCACCATACAGTGCAGGTCCTTCCATCAGAGTCCCGATGACAGCCTCCTCGAAACCAGCGGTATTGTGCGCAAGTGCAATCCACGGCCGCCCTTCGTCATCAATCTCGACGTCAATAAAATCACCGAAGCCACCGCAGCGGACATTGCCGCAGTCAGAGGTCATGTCCAGAGGATCGTCCGGCTGGTTGACAGCAACACTCGTGATTAAGGGGTGCTCGGCGAAGGCATCAGTCATAATAGCCATGTAACCTGACCAACCACTGTTCGAGGCGTTGGTCTCGATGTCGTTAACCTCACCGATATAGCCAACGACTACACGCCCTTCCGAACCTGCGAAGATTGTCGGGAACCCAGTCTCTTTGACATCTGGGGCTGCGACCATCATTGGATTACTCCAAGTACTACCTTGATCCCTCGAGTAGGCATACCACGGCATCAAGTCATTCCCAATCCATGTCGCGTGGACATTCCCCTCGTCATCTACAGCTGTGGCAACCTCGTGAGCGTGCCATCCATCCTGCATCCCAACTTCCTCTGTAATGGTGTGCTCGGACCACATGGTGCCGCCGTCCAGCGAGCGATATACAGCTGGACCATCGCAGGAAGGATTTCCTCTGTACACTGCCCCATAAACTCCACCCACGACATGACCATGGAGGCCAGAACACTGGGTTGTCCCCTCGGGATAGCCGGGCTTTTGCGCATCCCACGTGTGCCCACCATCCCGCGAACGCGAGCACTGTGGTCCGGCGGCAGGGGAACCGGTGTTGATGCAATAGACGTAGACTACTTCCCCGCTAATGGCGTTGGAATGCGGCATCGAGGCGATGCTCTGGTGGTCCTGCGGAACTGCATATCCATGGGTCGGGTAAGGCGTACTCCACGACGTCCCGTCATTGTCTGAGTATTCAACGTTGATCACTGTAAGGGCATGCATATCGAATTTGACCAGTTTGTCTGTGAACTTATCAACGTAGATGTAGGGGTCATTGGAATTTGGAGTCTGCCCCGGACCACCATCACCTCCACCCAGAAAGGGTCCGATGTCCTCCCACGACTGTCCCTGGTCGAGCGAGCGGATGATGTGTGTGCCGTCGCCCGCCCCGTTCCAGCTGGTGAAGAAAATGGCGCCCGAGGAGGTGATCCCGATTGTCGGCTCGAAGGTATCGTACCCGGTGCCGTAGTAGGTGGCGTTGGTGAAATACGGCATATTGTTACCCGCAAGATTTGGGGTAATGTTCGCTTCTGAGACTGCTAATGGATTTGTCGCATCGACAGCCCACGGCTCAGCCACGGTCCCAGGATAGTGGTACCATGTGGTAACAGGCTGGGGCCGGTCGAAGTCAAATGGCGTCGATTCCGGCACGTAGGTTCGCTTATCCTCCGGCGCAAGGCAGCCGGCCAGCGCCGGCAGCAGGAACAGCAGGGCCACGCAGGCAGTCGACAGGGGGCGCATTGTCTTCACGTCAGTACTCCGGTTATTAAGATGGTGGGCCCGGGCGGATTTGAACCGCCGATCTTCGCCATGTCAAGGCGATGTCATAACCCCTAGACCACGGGCCCCCCGGCGCGGACCGAGTGGGGCGGTTTAAAATTCTGCGCCGGCCAGCCTGCCCAGCTCGTGCAACGCATTGGCGTAGTCATCGCCCTCGGCGGCGGCCGCGACTTCGAAGACGGGGCGCAACTCATCGGCGAACTCACGCACCTCGCGGCTGAACTGCCATTCGCGTCCGGCCGCGCTGCCGGTGTGGCGCAAAATGGCCCACGCCAGTGCCTGCTCGGAGTGGCTCGCCTCCGCCGCAGTTGCCAGCTCGCGCAGGAGCACCTCATTGCGGCCGGTGCGGAGCAGCCGCACCGCGCGGTCCGCCAGCGCAGGCAGCGGTGGCAGCCCCTCCAGTACGGGCAGCACCGCCAGTGCGTCCTGGATTTTTGCTTGCGCCAGAGCGTCGCGCAGCTGCGCCAGTGGCTCACGCTCATCGGGGGTTCCGCCCCATTCCGCCAGCAGCTTCTGGCCGACCGGCTTCCAGGTAGCGCTAGCCAGCGCGCCCAACGTCAGCGCTTCCACTGCTACCGCGCCAGCGTATCGCTCCAGCAGCTCGCGCGCGATACGGGCGTCATGGCCAGAAAGTGACAGCCGGGCGCTGAATTCCTGCGGCGCGAGCAGTTCGCTGCCGTGGATGACGCCAGGCGCATCTCCCTCGGCCGTGCGTTCGCGCTGCCAGTCGCCGAGCCGGATCCATAGCTCGGCGTCGGTGAGCCGGCCTGCCCGGTATTCCTCCAGCGCCGGGCAGTCCGCGGGTGGTGCGAGCGCGTCGAGCGGTGTCGCCGCATCGACTTCCCAGTCGCTCACTGCATCGCTGGCGTGCTGGTGCTCGAGCAGGTCCATGAGCGACTTGCGGTTCGAGCGGCGCCAGCCTGCAGCGGGCAGACGCACCGCCCGGTCGAGCGAGACGCAGCGTAGCGTCAGCCCCTCGCCATCGCTGTCACTCCAGCCGCGTGGCAGGCCGGAACGCAGTCCATCCCACAGTTCCGGTGGCAGCGCCGGTGAGCGCCCGGTGCAGATCAGTTGTTTTGGCAGTGAGTAGAGCCAGATGTCATTCCGCCGGACGTATGCCAGGTGCGCCAGCGCGCGCCAGGTGCGGTGGTGGAAATTCTGGACACCAATGAGTCGTTCCTTGGGAATGGACTGCCCACGCAGGACGTAGCCCACTTCGCCCGTCGGATAGCGCGCGACCGCCATCACCGGTGCTTTGCCGGTGTCGAGCAGACTCAGGCTCGCCCGCAAGGCGAGCGCCAGCGGGTCCTTCAACCGGCGGCCGAACATGCGTCCCAGGAATCCGCGTTCGTCAGGCTGCACGGCCTGCTCCAGCTGCTCGCGTACGCCGGGGTAGGGGCACTCGCCAGCGGGGTGGTGGCATTTTGGGAGCAGCAGCTCCGGCTTTTCCTTCAGCTGCGCCACCCGTTCCAGCAGTTTGCGCTGCTCAATGCGTGTTGCCGTGCGGGTGCCCCGGAGTCGTGCCTTGCGTCGCTTGGCCATGGTTACTGCATCCGCAGCTTCCGCTGCACCCGTTCGAAGAAACTGTCGCCGAAGCGCGCAAAGCGGGCCGGGGTCTCCGACTTTACAATTGTTATTATGTCATCCGGTCCCACTGCCAGTTCCTCGCGTCCGTCGAGCACGACGACTGTTTGCTGCGGGTTCAGGAGCCGGATGTCCAGTTCCATGGAATCGGGAATTACAAGTGGGCGCGATCCGATGCGGTAGGGTGCAATTGGTACCAGCACATGCGCCCCGACAGTGGGGTGCAGGATGGGCGAGCCAGACGACATGGCGTAGCTGGTCGAACCGGTGGGTGTGGCAACAATCACCCCGTCAGCACGGAATTCATCTGCTATCTGGCCGTTGAGCGATATGCGGAACTTCTGGATCTTGGCGACGCGCGCGGTGTGGATGACTGCCTCGTTCAGTGCCTGCCCCACCGACAGGCCATTGAGTCGCACTTCGAGTCGCTGCAGCTTTTCAACCTCGAAATCTCCCGCTTTGAGCCGTTCCAGATCCGCCTCGAGCGTGTCGCCGAACTCTGACTCGGTCAGGAAGCCGACCTCCCCGATGTTAATGCCGAAGACTGGCAGGTCGAGCTGGGACAGCGCGTAGAGCAGCGTGCCGTCGCCCCCCAGTGTCAGCAACAGCTCGCCTTGCAGTTCGGGCAGTGGTGTTCCTTCCCGGCCGAGCAGCTGGGCAGTAGCTTCCTCCAGTTCGGCGTCACCAACCAGTCCGAGTAGCGCTTCCAGCTTCTCCGCCGCCTGCGGATGGCGTGGGTTAGCGACCAGTGCAAACTTCACGCCGCTGCAGAAATGGGGTGCTAATAAGCCCGCAGGCGATATGTACTCGCTGTTGTTCCCGGCATGATGAAGTTAGGCGCACACGTCTCAGTCGCCGGTGGGTTGCACAACGCGGTCAGCGAAGCGCTCGCCATCGGCGCCGATACGTTCCAGATGTTCAGCAAGAACCAGCGACAATGGATTGCGAAGCCGCTCAGCGACGAGCAACTCGACCAGTTCCGCACGGCTCTGACGGAGAGCGGGCTGGGGCCGGTGATGATTCACGACTCCTACCTGATAAATATGGGGTCGCCCGACGAGTCGAAAGGCAAGCGGGCGCAGCATGCCTTCCTGGATGAATACCGTCGCTGCGAAGCACTGGGCGTGCCCTACCTGAATTTCCATCCCGGCTCGCACACACACCCCCAGAAGGCGATGCGCGACGACCACGACACGCGCGAAGCAGCGCTGGAACGTATTGCAGGACACATTAACACCACACTGAAAAAAACGGAGGGTTTCGAATCGTTACTGGTGCTGGAAAACGCCGCCGGGCAGGGAACCAACGTTGGCATTACCTTCGCCGAACTGGCGCATATCCTGGAGCATGTTGATAATCCGTCACGCATGGGAGTCTGTATTGATACACAGCACGCCTGGGCTTCGGGTTACGACTGGGTTGGCGATTACAGTGGTGTGTGGGATGATTTTGATTCATTAATCAGCAGAGACCGGCTGGTCGGAATGCACCTGAACGACTCGCTCAGCGATTGTGGCTCGCGTGTTGACCGCCACGCCAACATAGGTGAGGGAAAGCTAGGTGAGGGTGTTTTCAGCTCAATCATGCAGGACTCCCGGCTGGATGGCATTGCCGGCTACCTGGAAACTCCCGGTGGTCCCGATCGCTGGAAGCCGGAAATCGCCCGGCTGCGTGAGTTGGCAGAGCGATGAAGCAAGTTACTGAGACGCTCGTGAAGCGACACGAAACGCCTTTCGAGCAGGTCGCGAAGCTGCTTCCAAGCTGGATGGAACCTGACCTGCCGCGCAAGTGGACGCGCGTTGGAAGCGTCCTCGTTATCCAGATTCCTGGAACCTTGGAGAATTACGCGCAGGAAATTGGCGAAGCGTATGCCACGCTTCCGGGAATCTCCAGCGTAGTTGCAAAAGCGAAAATCGCCGGAGAGCTGCGGCAGCCTGTTCAGGTCCGCCTGCTTTACGGTAACAATACAGAAACTACGGTTACCGAACACGGAATAAGGTACAGGCTGGACGTTTCTAAACTGATGTGGTCAGCCGGGAACGTAGGATGGAGGGCGGGGCCGAGGGGTTCGCCCGTGGTAAAGAAGATCTATGAATTCCAGAAGCCGCAGGTTATCCTGGATTGTTTTGCCGGAATAGGCTATTTCACCCTGCAACTGGCCCGGGCATATCCGGACGCCAGGGTTGTGGCGATTGACAAGAATCCCGAATCGGTACAATACCTGCGACAGAACATCGAACTTAACAGGTTTGAGAATATCGAGGTAGTTCACGAGGACTGCCGGAACGTGCACCAGAAGGCTGACGTGGTTCATCTGGGCTACATTGGTGATACTTTGCGTTTCCTGCCCCATGCATCTGCACAACTGCACAACGGCGGCGTCATCATCCTGCACGACGTCTTCCGGCGTTCCGAATATCATGTAAAGCGCAGTAGCGAATGGGCGGCGGTGCCGGAGCGACTGCGGCAGGAACTGGAACAAGAGACGCCGGGGCTGCGCGTCATGCGGGTGGCGCGAGTAAAGAACTACAGCCCCGGGACGGCACATCTCGCCATCCGGCTTGAAAAATCCTAGTCCGGCCGCAGCACGACCTTGCCGAACATCTCGCCGCGCTCGAGGATTTTGTGGCCGCGCCCCCCTTCGGAGAGCTGCAGCTCACAGTGGATGAGCGGCTTCAGCGCGCCCTGCGCGAGCAGCTCCAGCACCGCGGCGAAGTCAGCGTGCGAGCCCATGGTCGAGCCAAGGATTGAGAGCTGCCGCGTAAAGATGAAGCGGATATCAGTCTCCGCCAGCGGGCCGCTGGTGTTGCCAACGGTGATGATGCGGCCGCCGATGCCGGCTAGTCGCAGCGTTTGCTTCCAGGTCGCGCGACCAACGTTGTCGACAATGACGTCGTAGCCGTGGCGGTCGGTGGCGGTGAACAGGGGTTTGTGCCATGCCGTGTCGGCCTTGTAGTCGACTACCAGTGCTGCACCCAGCTCTTCGGCGCGTTGCGCTTTCTCGGAGCCACCGGCAACCACGTGCACTTCGGCGCCGAGATGACACCCGAGCTGGATGGCGGTCGAGTTGACGCCACCGCCCGAACCAACGACAAGCATTCGCTCGCCCGCTTGCAGCTCCGCGCGATGGACCAGCATGCGGTAGGCGGTCAGCCCGACCAGCAACGGTGCGGCCGCTTCTGCCGCCGTGAGGCCTGCCGGCCGCGAATGCAGGTTCTCCAGTGG
>JAKURS010000044.1 GCA_022449705.1 Candidatus Poseidoniia archaeon
CCGCCGCTACCACGTCGTCGTAAACCCCGTCGGCGGCGAGCGTCGAGAACTCCAGGAACGGCGCGCCCGGGTCGAGCAGTGCGTCAATCCGTTCGCGCACCGGCAGCTTGCCGCGCGCGCGGTGGCGCTCTACCGCCTTCGCCGGGCCGCCCTGCCGCGCCTGCGCCAGCCGCTCGTTCAGCTCCGCCACCAGCGCGCGATTGTGCTCCCGGTTGGCGTGGAATTCGGGGTCAGCAGTGTCGATGCTGCTCGTGAGCGGCTCCATTATTCCGCCACCAGCTCGACCACCAGTTCACGTTCGCGAACCTGCCCCCCCGGCGCGGTCGCAGTCACCTGCGCAATCGTTCCGTCGCGCGGCGCGCGCAGCCGGTGCTCCATCTTCATCGCTTCCAGCACAGCGAGTGTGTCGCCCTTCGCGACCGAATCGCCCGCGGAGACACGCAGCTCGACCAGTTTGCCTGTAATCGGGCTCAGCAGCTGGTCGCTCGCCGCCTCCGGCTCGCCTTGCCGCGCGGTGGCGACCCGCTCCAGCTCCCACGCCTGTCCATGGCAATGGACCCAAATGCGCCGGCCGTCTTGGACAAAGTGCACCTGCACGGCGCCAGCCCCGGCATCGACCTCGAGCAGTCCAGGCTCCAGCTCCGCGAGGAAACCCTCAACTGGTTTGCCATCCACCTCGCCCGAGAATTCCCCGGCGCGGAGCCGCAGCTCGACGGTGTGCTGCGAGTCACCGCAACGGTAGCTCTCGGCCATTACACCCCCTGCCGCCAGCCGCCCTGGCTGCTCCACGGCGACCACGGGTCGCGGCTAGGCATCTGCGCTGGCTGCCGGCCACCACCACTACGGGTCGCGCCAGCGGCGATTAGAGCCTCCAGCGGCGGGGCGGCGGGCGCCCAGTCAGCAAAGTGGGTTTCGATGAAATGTGTATCAAGTTCTCCCGCACGGAACGCGGCATGCTGCAGAATTGCTCTGAGGTGCGCGATATTGGTGGTTGGCCCCAAGATAACGTAGTCGCGCAGTGCCTGCGTCATGCGGTCCAGCGCGTCATCACGGCTCGCGTCGTGCGCCAGAAGCTTGGCGAGCAATGGATCGTAGTCGCTGCCGATTTGCTGGCCTTCAGCGATGCCGGAGTCGACGCGGATGCCCGGCCCGGCGGGCTCGCGCAGCCGCCGGATGCGTCCGGGAGACGGCAGGAAGTTGCGCGCCGGGTCCTCGGCATAGACACGACACTCGATAGCATGGCCACGTGGCGTGATATCTGCTTGCTGCAGCGTCAGCCGCTCGCCGGCAGCAATCCGCAGCTGCCATTTCACGAGGTCGACGCCGTACGCCAGCTCGGTAACGCCATGCTCGACCTGCAGTCGCGTGTTCATCTCGAGGAACCAGAACTCGCCCTCCTGGAACAGGAATTCCACAGTGCCAGCGTTGCGGTAGTCCACCGCTTGCGCGGCGGCGACCGCCGCTGCGCCCATCCGCTCGCGCAGTTCTGGCGTCAGCGCGGGCGACGGCGCCTCCTCAATGATTTTCTGGTGCCGTCGCTGGACCGAGCATTCGCGCTCGCCCAGGTGCACCGTATGGCCCACGTTGTCGGCCAGAATTTGCACCTCAATGTGGCGTGGCCGATTTATATATTGCTCGAGCATAAGTCTGCCGTCGCCGAAGGCCGCCTCCGCCTCGTGCCGCGCTGCCTCGACGGCCGCCTCCAGCGCGTCCTCATTCTCCACGACGCGCATCCCCTTGCCGCCTCCGCCGGCGGCCGCCTTGACCAGCAGCGGGTAGCCTGTTTCGGCCGCAATTTCAGCGAAGCCTTCCTCGACAATCCCGGCGTGGCCCGGAATCACAGGGACACCCGCTACCTGCATCAGCGCCTTGGCGGCCGACTTGTCGCCCATCTGGCGAATCGTCTTCGCGGTCGGGCCAATAAAGACCAGGCCTGCCTCTTCGACTGCAGCAGCGAAGTCACCGTTCTCGGAGAGGAAGCCATAGCCAGGGTGGATAGCGTCGGCGCGCGTTGAGCGCGCAACGGCGATTAACTTCTTCACGTTCAGGTAGCTCTCGGCTGAGGTGGCCGGCCCGAGGTCGACAGCGTCGTCGGCGAGCCGCACATGCGGAGACCCGGAATCGGGCTCGGAATAGACTGCCACCGTTGCGAGGTCAAGCTCGCGGCAGCCGCGGATAATGCGGCACGCAATCTCACCCCGGTTCGCGACCAGTACCCGCCGCATCTACCACTCCGGCTTCCGCTTCTCAAGGAAGGCTGCGACACCTTCCTGCGCCTCGCCCGAGTCACGGAGCGCCGTAATGGCGCGCGCCAGCCGGGCGTCGCGCTCCTCGACTGTCTCGTCGCGTGCCAGCAGCATTTCCTTGATGGCACGTTGCGCCTGCGGTCCTCCGGACCGAAGCGCATCGAGCAGCGCGTCCGCCGCCGCCTCAAGGTCCTCAGTGACGCTCGATAGCAGCCCAATGTCGAACGCCCGCTGTGTGCTGAACCGTTCGCCAGTCAGGAACAGTTCGCGCGTGCGCGCCACTCCCAGCCGCTGCACCGCCCAAGGGGAAATTACCGCTGGCGCGAGTCCTAGCCGCACCTCGGTAAAACCAAACTCCGCATCGGGCGTAGCGAGCACGAAGTCGCACGCTGCGACAAGACCCATCGCGCCGCCGTAGCAGCCGCCCTGCACCAGCGCCAGTGTCGGCAGCGGGCACACGGCAATCGTGCGGAACAGTTCGGCCAGGGCTTCTCCCTGCTCGACCGTCGGCGGCGATGCCAGCCAGGTCAGGTCAGCGCCGGTGCAGAACTGCCTTCCCGTACCCTGCAGGATAACTGCGCGCAAGCCGACATGCTCTGCGGCGCCAGCAAAGGCAGCGGTCAGCGCGCCCATCATCTCCGGCGTCAGCGCGTTGCCCTTCTCCGGACGGTTGAGGAGCAGCCGCAGGACGTCGTCGTGGGACTCGATACGGACTTCGGGTGCGGATGCCATGCATCGGCGAGAGGTCGCAGGTTTTAATGCTAGTGCGCGTCGACATGCGCCTCTAGGTCGTCACCGCCGGCGAAGGCGGACTGTACCAGCGCGTAGATACCTTCCATACCTTCACCATCCTTCGCTGAAACTGCAACCAGCTGCGACTCCAGCGTCAGTGTCTGCAGTACCCGCAGCAGCTCGCCGGAAAGCACCTCGCCCATCCCCTCCGCGGGAGGCATATCCCCACGCAGGAGTTCCAGATTGGCCGCCCAGCCCAGAATGCGGTCGACCTCCTGTGGCTCGAGCAGGTCCGATTTTGTAAGGACGGGGAACATTGGCACCGGGAACCGCAGGTGCGCCGCCGCCGCGAGCAGCAGCTGCGTCACGAAGCCAGCTGGCGTCCGCGACAGCAGCGGGTCGAAGAGCATCACCAACCCAGTCCGCGGCGAGAGGCCCTCGACCAGCACCCGCGGTGCCTCGCGGTAGAGGAACAGCTCGGTCTGTCCCGGCGCGTCAGCCAGCACGTAGTCACAATGGAATGCATCCACCTCCTCCCGCAGCCACTCCAGTTCGACCGCCAGCAGGTCGGCGCAAACAACCTGCGCGCCGTTGGGTCCTAGGCCGTATTCGGCCATCACGTCGCGCAGCGTAAACCGCTCGCGCACATCGATGTCGGGCGCGTAGGGAATCGTCTCGGCGCCGGGGTCGAGGTTCAGGGTAATGCCGTCGAAGCGCTGCAGCGCCAGCCATTCCTGCAGGCTGGCTACCAGTGTCGACTTCCCCGCCCCGGCGGGACCGACGAAGTAGAGCAGCGCCGTGTGCCGCATCAGCGGCGGCGACGTAGAAGGGCTACGGCCCCGAGCAAAGCGAGGGGCGCCAGCGGCGAGAGCGACGGCAGGCCCAGGAAGCCCTTGTCCTCCTCCTCGCCACCGCCACCACTGCCCAGCGCTTCGATAGTGATTACCTCTGAATCGTAGAGGTTGTTGTCCTCGTCCAGCTCGCGCACTTTGTTGTCGGGGTCAACCTCGGCCACGAAGATAAAGTCGCCCACGTTGCGGACCCAGGTGAAACTGACGATGCGGGAGTCGCCACGGCCCAGTGCCCCCTCGATGGACTTGACCGGGAAGGTGTCACGCGGAACCGTGCTGCTCCCCTGTGCGGACCAGTCAGCATAGTCGTACACGTACAGCGTCACCTCGACTCCATTCAGGGAGTCCTGTTCGCCGCGCGGGTAGAGCACCAGCACGTCGATGCGCAGGCCGCTCTCTCCGCGGTCGGTGACGGTAAGGCTCTCAACCAACAGGTCGGTGGTTAGCTTCTCGATGTCGGCCACGGCCGAGCCCTGGTCGTTGTCGGAATCAATGTTAATGGCGGCAATGACGAAGACCGTGATGGTGTAGTTTCTGCCCTTGTCGGCGTCCGGTATCCAGCTGACGCTGATACTGGTCTGCGGGTTATCCACGCTCAAGTTGACGTAGGCACCGTACGGCAGCACTGGGTCATCACCGGCGGCGAACTGGTACCCATCGCCGGCTGGTATTTCCATATAACTGCCAACAGCACCGTCGGAATGCTCAACGGTGATTTCGAAATAGAGGAAGTGGTTACCCTCCAGCGGCAGGTTCTCAAAGCCCAGGTCGAAGGTTATGGGGTGATCCCTGCCCGCAATCCCGCTCTCAACGCTGACGTTCCGGACCCAGGCGTCAACGGAAGACTCTGCAAAAACCGTTTGCGATAGCTCGTTGGGCGCGTCGGTGCGCGACGGGTAGTCGTCCTCGCCATACTCGGCGATGCGCTTGCGCTCGTCCACCTTGACAACCAGCTTGTACTGGTCACGGACAGTGAAGACGAAGCTGGTGCTGACGGTGATATTCTGGCCAACCGCCAGTGCTGTGCCGGGAGTGATTTCCGCGATGAGTTCGTGAACGGGTGAGATTGTATAGAATGTTACGTTCATTCTCGAGGCCTCGACAGTGGTCATGTCGCGGATGCCGAGGTTGGCAATGGTCGCGGTGATGGTGCTGGCGACGCCCACCATGACGTTGCCCGAATCGTCGCGCGGTTCGACCTCAAGGTCCAGCACGGTCAAGTCAGAGAGTTTCCGCTTGACTTCGATGGTGATGTCCTGCAGTTCGTTGTTAGTTTCGTACCACTCCAGGACGTTGTCGTCGTAATCGACCCAGGCGCGCAAGGTGTAGGTGCCGGTGGCGGACGGAGTCCAGCTGTAGATGTAGCCGATCGGTGCCTCCAGCCCTACGTCCTGCGACCCACCGGCGTCCTCGATGTGCACCTCGTTGAAGTTATCGTCCTCAATCCAGAGGTCTACCGTCACGTTGCTGGCGCTGCGGTATCCCAGTCCTTCGGCCTGGTCGTGGGCCACGAAGATATGGACATCCACGGGATAATCCTTGAAGGGCTGGACAATAGTCTGGATTCCCTGCACTACCAGTTCGGCCCTGCGCTCGCGCACGTCGAGCAGCTCATGGGCGTGGGTGTCGCTCCAGAGCAGGATGTTGTTCTCCTCGCCGTCAGGGTAGATTTCCTCTGCGATGTCAGTAGCGTCGAGTATCACCCGCAGGTCCCACTTACCGACGCCATCAGCCGGAACCTCCCACCCCATCGCCAGCATCGACTGGTCCTCCATATCGGTCTGCGCCGCCAGCGGCAGCCGCCACGGTTCGGTCTCATTAACCTTGGTCCATGACTGCCCCTCACAGTCGCCCCCGGGGCACTTTATGACCTCAAGGTGCATCACGACGCCGGCTGGAGCATCTGCATTGCCGTCATTCCGGATGGAGTAGTGCACTGTCGCTGTCTCGCCGGCTATCGCCATCTCGGGCTCTAACTGTAGCGTGCTGGGTCCCTGCCCAATAGGGATGAGGTCGGGATCGCTGCAGCCACCGATGCAGAAATCGAACGTCGCGCTGTTGTCTGACAGGTTGCCGGCATCGGTGTTGTTGCCATCAATGTCCAGCAGGATGGTCAGGATATAGCGCCCCTCCTCGGACGGCGTGATAACTTCGAACAGGTCGTACATCCCCTCTTCGGGCATGTCTGCCATGAAAAAGCCGACATCAAAAACGCGGGTAACGTTCAGGTTAGCGGGGCCGCTGCCACGCGGGTCGATATAGAGGCCTATAGTTATCTTGCGATCGGGATACCCGGCGGTAACATCACCGTCATTGCCGACTTCCCACTCCACGGAGATGGTCTCATCCGGCTGGTAGACGTCCCGCAGCACGTCATTGGGGTCCAGATTGACCCACAGGTCGGCAGTACCCTCCTCGGGCTCGACTATGAAAGTGTACTCGTTGTCGTTGTCGGTCTCATCACTCTCGTCGAAATCTCCGTCACACGGCCTGGGCGCGCAATAGTCGACAAAGGCAGTCGCATCCTGATCGCCGTCGGAACTGAAGTTGACATCCAGATAAACCGTCCCCGAGCCGGGCTCCAAGTCCATCGGGTCGCTCTCGACAACCATGTCAGTACCCCACTCAATGGCGATGGTCACCCCACTGGCAGTGGTGTCGCCGTCATTGACCCAGTCCACCCGCAGAGGGTGGTCGTGGCCAGCGCGGGGCGGCGTGTGCTTCTCGGGGTCGTAATCGAAGTAGTCGATGTAGAGGTTGTCGTTACCGTCCGCCCTGACCGTCGCCAGTACCGTCAGGCTGGATATCAGCAGCAGGGCCGCCATGGCTGTCGCGAGAGGTCCGTTCCCGTCCATGCAAAATCGCCTCCCGTCGCGTACTTGCCACCACTTAATAAGAGTGCCCACGACGACCTTATATCTATTTTAGCATTGTTCAAAACCTATTTTTAAAAATACCTTAAATAAACACCTCAGGTGGCGAAAGCATGCGATTCGAGATAGAGGGTAACCCTGACTACGGCGAGGTTGTCGTCGAGCTGGGGCCGGGCGAGGAGCTGCTGGCGGAGTCGGGCGCAATGTCACGCATGTCATCACATATGGAGGCGAAATCAAAACGGCTCGGCTCGTTCCTGGGAGCCATTGTGCGCAAGCTGTTTGGCGGCGAATCCTTCTTCGTCGGCCGCTTCACCCACCCCGACGGCGGTACAGTCGTGGTCGCGCCGCGGCTGCCCGGTACCGTTACTCACCGGAAAATGAATGGCGACCACGTCTTCCTGACCGCGGGCGCGTTCCTGGCCTGCACGCCTGGCATCACTATCAAAGCGAAATTCGGCGGGCTGCGCGCGCTCTTCTCGGGCGAGGGCGCCTTCCTGCTCGAGGTTTCGGGGACCGGCGACCTGTTCTACAACGCCTACGGTGGCGTGGTCGAAAAGGACGTAGCGGGCAAGTTCACGGTCGACACCGGTCACCTGGTCGCTTTCGAACCCTCGCTGCAGTACAGTATCGGCGGGATGGGGAACCTGAAGTCAACCTTCCTCTCGGGCGAAGGACTGGTGATGAAGTTCCAGGGGAACGGCAAGGTCTGGGTCCAGACGCGCACGCTGGATGGGCTGGCAGGCTGGCTCACCCCGAGGCTCTGAAATGGACGTGAACGTAGCAAACCGGGGGGCATTCGGCTCAGCACTGGTGACGCTCGAGCCGGGGGAAAAGTTCGTCTCCGAGGCGGGCGCCATGTACCGCGCCTCGGGCAACATGGAGATTGAAATCAAGTCGCGCAAGCGCGAAGGCGGCGGCCTCTGGGGTGCGCTCAAGGAGGGCGCCAAGGCGATGTTCGCGGGCGAGTCCTTCTTCCTCTCGACCTACCGCGTCAAGGATAACGCACCGGGCGAAGTCGGCCTCGCGCCGATACTGCAGGGCGAAGTTTCGTCGCTGAAGGTCGGCCCCGAAACGTGGATTTGCGCCGGCGGCTCATTCCTCGGCGCATCGAGCGGAGTTGAGCTCGACACGCAATATCAAGGCTTGAAGAAAGGGATGTTCTCTGGCGAGGGGCTGGTCTACGTCCGCGCTTCAGGGCAGGGCGAACTGCTGGTGAGCGCCTACGGTCGCATCTCGGAAGTCGAGGTGCGCGGCGGAATCACGATTGACAACGGCCACATCGTCGCCTTCAGCGAAGGGCTGGAATATGATATCGGCAAGGCGGGCGGCTGGATTGCATCGGCGCTCTCGGGCGAGGGGCTGGTGCTGAAGTTCCGCGGCAACGGCCGCATCCTGGTCCAGTCGCACGACCGCGACCGGCTCGGGCGGGCGCTGGGGCCACTGCTGCCCCCGAGGAAGGGCTGATGCGCCACCGCCTGATTTGCGGGCCGGGCTACGCGGCGGCCGAAATCGAGCTGTCACCGGGCGAGGAGCTGGTCGCCGAGGCGGGCGCGATGGCGTGGATGGACGACTCCATCGCAGTGCGCACGCAGGCGCGCGGCGGCATCCTGAAGGGGCTGGGGCGCATGATTACCGGCGAGAGCTTCTTCCAGAACACCTACTACGCCGAAGGCACGCCGGGGAAGATTGCGCTGGCGCCGGGCGTCCCGGGCGATATCGTGCCATACGAAATGCGGGACGAGACGCTCATCATGGAGCGCGGCGCCTATCTCGGGCACAGCGGCGACATCGAGACTTCGGTGAGCTTCGAAGGCTTTACCGGCATCTTCGCCGAAGGGCTGCTGGC
>JAKURS010000045.1 GCA_022449705.1 Candidatus Poseidoniia archaeon
TGCAGTAACGAGGATTTCGCTCCCTTCCGGCACCCGTGCGGCGAGCGCCGCCGCTGCCTCGTCCAAGATGGCTGCCTCGACCAGTGGCACCCCGTCGGAGAGCGGGTGGACGAAATATTGGTATTCGCCCTTGGAGACAATCAGCGAGTCGGCCAGCGAGGCGCGGAGCAGTTCCAGTTCGGTCATAGTCCCGCAGGACGGGGCCGTATTTGCGCGCTGCGCCGGTGATGATGACCGTGTTGTGTTATCGCTCTGGATTGGCACGGGCGGCACGCCGCCCGATTTAAATCCGGCCGGCCGTGCCGCAGGTATGGCGACCTCTCGCAAGGTAGTGCTGCTCTTCGGCGTCGAGAACCTCAATGCCATCCTGGGGTGGATAGCCATAATGCTGGTCGCGCGCCGCATGGGCGCTGGCACGCTGGGCGAGCTGGCGTACGCGCTCTCGCTGGTGGGCGGATTCAGTTTCCTGGCGTTCCTCGGCTTCCGCATGGCGCACGTCAAGCGCGTCTCGGAAGGCATGGACCTCGGCCGCTGCATCGGCACCTTCCTGACCATCCGGCTGGCGCTGATTGCGCTGATGCTGCTCGCCCTCGGTCTCGCCTGGTGGGTCTGGACCGGACTGCTTGGGAAGCAGCTCTACGACCTGTCGACCCCGCTGCTGCTGGTCCTCGTGGCGTACTGGGTGGTGCAGCTTCTGGCAGGGGTGATGCTCGCCACCTTCACCGGACGGCAGGAGGGTGCGCGGGTGGCGTGGCCGGCGTTCCTGGGCACTACGGCACGGTCGCTGCTGCTGATTGCGCTGGCGCTCTGGGCCAGCGAGCGCGGCGCGCTGGGGCTGGCGCAGGCGTACCTGGCAGGGATAGTGCTCACCGCGCTGGTGGCGCTCTGGTACTTCCGCGACTACCCTCTCTCGCGGCCCGACCGCGCGACGTTCGACTCCTACACACGTTACGCGCTGCCGCTGGCGGTGGCATCCATCTTCGGCGTGCTGCGACTCTACGCCGACAAGGTCGTCGTGGGCGTTTTCTGGGACCCGCACGAGGTGGGGCTCTACTTCGGCGTCGAGCGCATCGCGCTGTTCCTGGGGATGATGGCGATGGCGCTGGAGGCGATGCTGCTCCCCTCAATCTCGGAGCTGCACAGCAAGGGCGCGGAGGCGGAGGCGGCGCAGGCAGTGGCACGCGCCGAGCGGTACACTGCCATGTTCGCGCTGCCGGCGGTGATGCTGACCATCGTCTGGGCGGCCCCGGTCATTCTGGTATTCATCAGCCGCGAGTTCCTCCCGGCGGCGCCGATACTGCAGTTGCTCTGCCTGGTGGCACTGTTGCGAGTGCTGAACCGCCCCTGGTCGGTTGCGCTGCGCGGCGCCGACCGGCCCGGGCTGACGTCGCAGGTCTCGATTGTGGCCACCTGCCTCGGGCTGGCGCTGATGCTGCTGCTGGTGCCCCGCTCAATCCCGCACCTCGGCTTGGAAGATTTGCCGGGTCTGGGCGGGCAGGGCGCCGCACTGGCACTCTTGGGGACTGAGCTGTTCGTACTGGTCGCGCTGCGCTGGCTCTGCTACCGCCACCTCGGGATGCGCCCGTCGCCGCAGCTGCTGCGCCAGCTGCTGGCGGCGCTGCTGATTGGCGCATTGCTGTGGCAGGTGGCTTCAATGGTGGTGGTCGCGCGCTGGTACGAGCTGTTCGGGATGGCAATGCTGGGCGGCACGCTCTACTTCTCGCTGCTGGCGCTGCTGGGCGGGCTGACCCACCGTGACCTGCGCTACCTGTGGCACGCCTTCCACCCGCGCGAGATGGGCAGTTACGTGCGCGACGAGCTGCGGCGCTAGAGCGTCAGCTCGCCTTCGGTGCCGCAGCTGGGACATACTGATGCCGTAAGCAATATCTTGATGTCCTTCGCTCTATTTCAAATACTCCATTACCTGGTCCACTATCATACAACTCACGCGACGGTTTGATTCAACAGTGACCCCTGCTATGTGGGGTGTTAAAATCAAGTTAGAAAGCCCGGCAAAAGGTCTACTTTCCGTTAAAGGTTCACTCTCGAAAACGTCAAGCATTGCCCCCCCCAAATGTCCACTCTTCAGGTATTTTACGAGAGCATCCTCATCAACAATGCCCCCTCTCGACGTATTAATCAGGATTGCGCCCTTTCGCATGTTTTGAAGCGCATAATCGCCGAATAGACCTCTTGTATCCTTATTCAAAGGCACGTGCATGGTAACGGCGTCAGAAATTCTGATCAAATCACTAAACTTCTTGTACTGTACGTCGAGCTCTCCCCATACCAGGTCATCTTTGTCAATGTTTACATCCGTGCCGACTACCCTCATGCCCAGCAATCTCGCCTTTATGGCAACAGCTCGACCAATGGAGCCAAGGCCAACAATCCCCAGGGTTTTGCCTTCAACCTCAGTCCCTATGAAATCACCCCTGGGCCACTCTCCGTTTATGATTCTACTAGTTGAATCCATTATTCCCCTAAACAATACCAGTAGACCAGTAACCACATACTCTGCAACGCTGTCAGTATTAGCACCTTCAGCAATAACAATAGGGATGCCCTTTTTCTTGCAGTAAGCAGCATCAATGTTGTCTAAACCAACACCCAATCTTCCTATGACCCTCAAGTCCTTGGAGGAGTCAATTAATTCCCTGTTGACTAACGTTTTATTCCTGACAATAAGGGCTTGTGTGTCCGTTATATTATCAAGCAGGGAATCAATGTCTGAATGTAAATCTGGATTGTAGAGCACTTCGTGATAGGAGGAGAGTCGTGCGACCTCAGATTCATCCATAAATTCAGTGATGATTACTCGTGCCATCAGTCAGTCCATCCATGTGTTCGCGTCATCATTAATGTTCATTTGGTCTGGTGAAGCCCCCGTTGGTCTAGGTCTTTAAATTAACTCTTAGTTCACCGGGGCTGGAAGTTACGGGCTTTTAAGGCGAACTCACCCAAGATGGTCTTTACTATCTGGGGTAGATAGATGCGCAGAGGTCCCCAATCCCCCTTCGCAAGGATGGCGTTTATCGCTCGGCCCCGGCCCAGGGCCAATACCCTTCCTGAAGGGTGACCTTCCAATAACAGGCGTAAGGTGGCCAGGAGCCAGAGGCGGCCATAGCGCCAGCGGAGGTGTTCTTCCCTCTGAGTTCGCAGTTCGGACGGGAGGCGCTTGTTCAAAAGGGCGGCGTACAGGGCCAGAGACAGGTTGGAGCCGCTGGCCGTGGGCAGGGAGTTCCAGGACCAGGCCCGGGGGTTAACCTCCAGCAACCTCAGAGTGCCTTCGGGATCAACTTTGAACTCCACTTGGGCCATACCCGAATAGTTAACTGACCTCAAGAGGCGCCGGCCGGCTGCCGCCACCGAGGGCTCCCACACCGATTCAGCCACGGCGGCGTCGCCGGCGCCGGGGGGGTACTGGATGAGCTTGCGGCCGGTGTACTCGGCCAGGGGAAGCCCCTTCAGGAAGGCCGCTCCGTAAGTCCACAAGCGCGCTTCGTCGCCAGGGATGAAGGCTTGGGTCAAGGGGCGAAAGGGTTCCATCTGCTCCAACTTCGCTTCCAGCTCCCGGCGGCGGGAAAAGCGGAGAACAGTCTGGCCGTAGCGGGCTTTGAATTCCGGTCTTTGGGCCAAAGGCTTGACAATGGCCGGCAGGGGGAAATCAGCGGGTAATGGCCCCCCAATCCAGGAGGTGGGGGTGTCCACACCGACGGCCTGGGCAGTGGTCAGCAGCTCGCCTTTGTCGGCGAGGGCCTTGAGGGTTCGATGAGTGGGCAGGGAGAGGTGATAGTAGCGGGAGAGGGACTGGCGGTGAATCACGCATAACTCGACCAGGTGGTCCTGAAGGGGATAGAGCACGCCGGGCTGGGGGAGGGCCTCCCCGATCTGCTCCAGGAAGGGGATGAAATGAGCGGATGAGTAGCCTGGCGACTGGAGCCAGCGGCCATACCGGCTCTCGGTGGCCAGGTCGCGGTGGGGACTCAACACTGCTACTGGTATGCCGTAGGTTCCCAGGGAACGGGTGATACCTAGGCCATTGCCGTGCGCGTTGAACACCAGCGCCAGCGGCAGCCTCTGCGTCGCCAGCCAAGCGCGGTCCCCGGCGGTCAGCCCCATTCCAGCTCCAGCCGCCCCTGCACCACCGGCAGCGCCACGCCGCCCTCGATGGCGGAGCCGCCTCGCGGCGGCTTCAGCGGACCGCGCAGCACGACCCCCTCCAGCCGCTCGGGAGCGTTGAGTGTCAGTCCCGCTTCGGACGGCTCCAGCTCCAGCCGCGCCCGCCGGCGCCACCACTCCCAGACCTGTGCCAGCGGCGCGAACCACGCGCCGGCACCCTGCGCCGCTTCGAGCACGCGGCGGTACATTTCGCCGTAACCGGGGTAGTCGCGGTCGTCAAAGGCCGCGACGTGCCACAGCAGGTTCAGGTGGCCGCCGCCGACCGCCTCGAGCAGCTTCTGCGGCAGCTGCGGTTCGTCCATCCCTTCGCGGTCCATCACCGTCAGCGGCAGCTCACCCAGTTCCAGCGGTTTCCCGGCAGCGTGGTCCCACGCCGTGAAGGGAAACGCGGTCCCGCCGCGCAGCCCCCAGCCGCGGGTGAAGCCAAGCGAGGAGTCGTAACGGTAGCCGGCCGCCGCCTGCGCGGGCCAGCTCTCCTCGACGGTGAAGCGGAGCCAATGCTGTCGCACCCCCACCGCACCCTCCATTTCCTGCCGCTCGGTCGCCGCCAGTTCCGTCCGCTCCAGCCCGGCGCAGGAGCCGTGGACACCCACTTCCTGCCCGTCAGCGCGCAGCGCGTCTATCTGCTGCCGGTCGCGCCTGCGCCGCAATGTGAAAGGCGTATCGAGCCGGTGCCGCTGCCGCGGAATCACGAACCAGGTCGAGTCAATCCCGAACCCCCTCTCGAGCGTGCGGATGTCGTCGAAGCGCCACCACGGCTCCGTGCCGCCGAGATATTCGCGCAGCGCCTGCAGCCGCCCCATTCGCGCCGGCCCGCCGCGCCCCAGCAGGTAGCTGCCGAGCGTCGGCAGCCGCCACTTGCGCACGTGGTCTATGTCGTGGCTGCCGCTGCACGCCAGCGCAGCGCCGCCGGGCCAGCGCGCGACGCGTACCAACGGGAAACCGCGCTCGGCGGCGCACGCCTCGGCCAGCGGCAGCAGCTCGCGCGCCCAGCGGTCGAGCGGCGGCGCATGCCGCAGCTCCCAGGCCAGGCTTCCCGCCGGGTCCCAGCGCCCGTATTCGTCGTGTGGCCCGGAGAGTTCCTCGCAGCGTGCTAGCCACCAGCCGGCCGCCCCCGCCGGCGACCACACCCCGTCCGCGAGGTGGTGGCCGTCCGCGACCGTCAGCCTCCCTGCGCCAGTGTAGGCCGGCTGCGGCTCGAACTGTGGTGCTGCGTAGCCGGGAATTCCGGCGACCGCCAGCAGGTGGCGCAGGCCATGCTGGTGCAGTGCTCCCATGGGCTTCGACAATAGATGTGTTTAAAGAGCAATACTCCCTGTCAATGTATGCGGGTGCTGCACCTGAACAGTCCTGCCAAAGTGGGTTGGGTGCTGGCCCAAGCCCAGCGGCGACTGGGATTGGAAGCAACGGTGGTTCTAACCCATTCCCGCCACTGGCACCACCGCTACGATGTGGACCTGAGCAGCTATGACACTTCCACCCTGTCCGGGAAGTACGGCGTGGGGCGGGAATTGCTGCGGCTGGTGCAGGGTTGCGACCTGCTCCACTACCACGGCGCCCCTGTCAGCCAGGGTTACCGCGACCTGCTGCTCTGGGCGGTGGGGCTGGGCAAGCCGGTGTTCCTGCACCATCACGGTAGTGAGGTAAGAGGGAGACCGTATCCCTGGCTGGCCAGCCGCCTGAGCCGCCATCGTTTCGTCAGTACCCCCGACCTGCTGTCTTGGGTGCCAGCCGCTGAGTGGATTCCCAACCCCGTGCTGCTGGAGCAGCTGCCACGGACCGCGCCGCCAGCCAGCGAGCGGCCGCTGCTGGTCCATGCTCCCACCGACCGGGAAGTGAAGAACACGGAGGCGGTCCTGGCCGCCGTTGCAGAACTGCGACAGCGTGGCGTTGATTTTGACTTCCGGCTGGTGGAGAACTGCACCCACCAAGAAACCGTCGCAGCGCTGCGGCAGGCTGACATCGTAGTGGACTGGGTCAATCCCCGCTTTGGCATCTACGGGGTCCTCTCGATCGAGGCCATGGCTCTGGGCAGGCCGGCAGTCTGTACCCTGAGCCCCGGCCTGTACGAGGAGTCTGAACTGCCGGTGATACCCGCTTCACCCGCCGAACTGGCGGGAGTGCTGCAGCACCTTATCGCGGCGCCGGAAAGCCGGAAGCGGATTGGCGCCGCCGGAAGACGCTTTGTCCTGAAGCACCACCATCCAGGCCAGATCGCACTCCGGGTGCTGAGGGCTTACCGGGAATGGGCATAGGTTCCCAGCAACATCCAGGCTGCTCGGTGCAGCAATGTGAAGATCGGAGATTCGCGACCGACGGGCAGCCCCAGGTTTCCCCGCAGGGAAAACGTGATTCCCGAACGGTTCAGGAATGAAACATGCTCTTTCACCAGTCTGGCCCGTTTTTTGAGGATTTCACCATGGACCCCATTTGAGAGGGGTACAGTTTCCGGAGTACCGAAGCCGTAGTGCGCCAGCCGCAGGGCATACTCCGGGGGAGCATGGATGGTGTGATAATTTATCCTGGTTACCGAACTCCATAGACCAGCCGGATGATGAACTACCAGCGGGACTCCCGCCTCTTTCCGACAGATTACGCGGCGAAAGCCCCTCCTGAACCTGACCGGCCCCCCGGGCACCCGGATTCCAAGCAGCGACGCTTCCCTCTTCAGCGTCGCTGACAGCAGCTGCCGGTGGACTATCTCAAGTCGCCGATAGAGGTTCAGGAACTGGCTGTCGCTGCAGCCATCCCCCGAATTCCACCGGTCCCGCACGCTCCGTATGTCCCGCAGCAGCCGGACCCAGTGGGGCTGCAGGACAATACCGGCGCTGTTGCAGAGTCTCTCGGAATGTGTCAGTGACCACAATCTGGTAAGCCAGCCTCGCTTGTCAAGAACTCCACTAGTTTTTACGACACTGTGCTGGAGCAGGCGACTGAGGGTGAAATCGACCAGGTACACCAGAGCAAGCGCAGCGTGCTCCTCTTCAGCGGGGGGTTTTACCATCTGCGCCAGAGGTTCACCCCAGTGGTTCTGCAGGGTGCTGATCGGGAAGATGTAATTCAGTTCGCCAACCAGAGGTTCCGGCACTACTATCGGTCCATGGATGAATATTTCCCTTTCTCTGGCTCCAGCCGAGATATCGAGCCCGGGCATTTCCCTGGCCCGCACCTGCTCTTCCACGACGCAGATAATGTCCAGGTCGGACAGACCTGGGGCCCCGACAGACCCCATGGTCATGACCGAAAGCAGGCCCCGGACCCCGTTCACCCTTTGCAGATAGTGCTCCAGCTCGTCTGCATAGGCCTCCACCGGCAGGAACCGGGGCTGATTAACGATCCGCATCGCCCTGCCTCCTGGCCAGCTCGCTGGCCAGCTCGGCTGTATGAGGTATTATTTCATGGGTCAGAACATTCCTGACGCTCTCATCGTGATATAACAGCCGTACCAGTTCCAGCCCCCCCTTTACCCGGCAGCCCAGTTGCGCAGCCCTGAAGGTCCTGTCCGGGGCAGGCGGCCAGTCTTGCCGGAGCGCACTGGCAGCCCTGATGGGAAGGGCAGCTGGACCAAACTCCCTGTAGAAAGGACCGAATGATTGCGCCTTGAACATCGGCGTTCCTGCATCGCTCCAGTAAAGGGCAGGTATCAGCATCAGGTTACTGAGATACCTCTTCATGGAATACATGGTGAATCCCCGGTTGAAATAGTTTGCAGCCTCGTTGAGACGGTTTGCCGTCCTGAGCGCTGCATGCCTCCGCAGATCCGGGAAAGGCAGGGGCTGGAAATAGAGCTCGACCGGTTCCATTGCCCATGCATGCCGGTACACCGTGACCGGAAGGATGTCTTCGGGATAATTATCTGCCAGATTTTGCCACAGAAAGAATGGCCCATGATGTTGCAGAGGGTCTACCGACAGCACCACCGGCAACAGCTCATTCCGCAACCACTTGCGCAGCCTGGTCATCCGTCGTGGAGCTTGAAGCAGCGTGTCCTCAAGGAACAGGGTCAAATCGAGGTCACTGTAACTGGTGCAGGTCCAGTCACCATAGCTTCCATGCACAATCAGGTTCTCAAGCAGCTTTTCCCGCTTCGCCTGCAGCCACGCCTGTCTCAGTTTTTCGTACCATGGTGGCCAGTCCGTGCCGGTCAGAGCGGGGATATCAACGCCAATGCCCCCGGCAGTGTCATTGTGAATTTTTTTTATGCAGACGGGCGCCGTACCGTAATT
>JAKURS010000046.1 GCA_022449705.1 Candidatus Poseidoniia archaeon
CGCCCGGCAGTTTCGACGGCAGCACGACACTCCCGCTTCCACCATCAGAGCGCTGCTTCATCCAGTTCGTGGCGGTGGTTGGAGAGCCGGAAACCGAACCTGTCTGGCAACTTAACTGGGCCGAGGTGCAGGGCGTCACACCCAAACACAAACTGGAGGTGTCGTTCCCGGAGGTCAATTTCCTCGCTTATCCTGGTGAAAGCGGCGTTAGGGTGGAACTGTACAACAGCGGACTCTTCACACAATACCTAGGCAACATCAGCGCCTCGCTCGAGGTGAGCTGGCAGGGCGAGCCGGTCGCGTCGTTGCAACAGTCGCTCTACTTGCCTGCCGGAGAGACCCGGCAGCTGAACTTCATGCCCGGGCTGGCCGAACCCGGCATCTATGGCTGTCAGCTTGAAATCGAGGTGCTGGACCGCTGGTCCCGGGCGCAGGCGTGCCACATCGTTTACTCGCGGGAGCAGCATCCGCTGCCGGAGGGCGGACTGGCGCTGGCTGAAGCACTGGAACTCTCCTTCGGTACGGCATCAGTGCTTTTCGAGGGCGAACTGCAGCACAACGGCGAGCTGCTCGAAAGCTGGAGTGGCTCCGGGGAGCAGATTCAGCACCTTGCGGCTGGAGCAGAGCCGCTGACGCTCGGGGGCGGGGAGTCAGTGGTGGTGCGGGCGATAGCCAGCCTCGATATCCACCGCTTCGAAGCCACCTCTCTCATAGGCGTGCAAGAACTGGTTCCCGGCTGGGAGGGGGCAACTATCGAGTTCATCTCCGGCGGGGCCGAGACGCTGAGTCTGCAGGTCTCCAACCGGGGATTCGGCACCGAGACCTTCAGCCTGGAATATCTCTACGCCCCCAACTTCCTGGCACAGGTGGAAGGAGAGCTGGAGCTCACGCTGCTGGTCGATGAGACCCGGACCATCGACGTCTCGCTGACCCCCATGCAGGAAGTTCCGCACGAGGGCGGAAGCCAGTTCACAGTGCTGCTCGAGCAACTTTCGACAGGGGAGACTGTGGCACTGAACCATGTGCTGACCTATAGAGCCGCTGAAATCGTGGTCGAAGAGCTGCGCTTCAACCGCAACGGGGTGCTACTGGGCCAGTCGGTCGCGGGCAGCGTGGAGGTCAGCAATCAGGGCTATCCGGTCAGTGGGCTGACGCTGGAGCTGTGGCTCACGGCAGCAGACGGTAACCGTGAGCTGCTCGCTTCTCAGCCCATAAGCCGCCTCGAAAACGGCGAGACCACCAGTTTTGATTTCGAGCACAGCCCTGGTACTGCGGGGCTGCACACGCTGCAGGTCGAACTCGAGGGGGACGCCGTTCTGCTTAACGACCGGGAGGCGCAATTCCGCGCCGTTGCTATCGAACAAGCGGCAGAGCCGGAAGCTGCGGCAAGTCTGCCGCTGCGCTCTGCCGCCACCGCGGCCGGTATGGTCGGAATGCTCGGTGCCGTGTACTACTTTTCCAAGTCTGAAAATCTGCGCTACCATGGATTCAAACTGCTGCTGCCGCTCTACACCCGACTGCAGCGCGACCGACTGGCGGACCACCCCACGCGTCAGAATCTAATACATTACATCTATGGCCATCCGGGTGCCAACCTCACCCAGTTGCGAGAGCGGTTCGGACTGCATAACGGCGTGTTGTCGCACCATATCAGCATCCTGGAAGGCAACCAGGTTATCCAGTCGCTGCGCAACGGGCGCCAGCGACTATTCTACCCAGCTGGTTTCTCCCGGCTGGCGCAAGAGCTACTGGTAACCAGCGAAGTGCAGCAACGGATCCTGGAAGAGATCGAGGCCAGCCCTGGCATCACCCAGTCCATGGTCGCGACCAGGCTCGGGATGAGCCGCCAGAAGGTGAATTATCACGTTACCGCGCTCGAGCGCAAGTCGGCGCTGCGCGTCGAGAAGAGCGGCCGCATCACCCGGCTCTACCCGCTGCGTTTCAGCTAGGGTGGCGGGCCTGAAGGGATTCGAACCCATGGCCGTCCGGTTAAGAGCCGGACGCTCTACCTGGCTAAGCTACAGGCCCGCAAGGCTGCGCAGGCTGCCACCGATAAAAGATTTCTTACGGCCAGTTCGAATCGCGCCGGATGAACCAGCCCGGTAGCGCCGCCGGCAGACAGAACTGGAAACACCCTTACGGATTTCCCGGCTCCAGACACTCATCGTTCCCGCTTGTAGGTCGCCCAGCCGCTCCCGTCGCGGGCCGCCTCGTGTAGGGGAGCGGCAGCTTCCGCGCGGCGCTGCGCCTGCGCCCGGTGTGGCTGCTTTTCGTGGTCTCCATACTCCTGGCGCCGCGCCGCCTCGCGGTTGTTCCACGTCACACCGCGCCCCTCCCATTTACTCTGGCTCTGTGACCACCAGTCGCCCGCCGAGGGCTGCTGATCCAGTTTCTGCTGGTAGGTCAGGTCTACCCGCTTCTCATCAAGCTCGCGAATCTTATTACGGCTAAACTGCAGCGCACCTATGGTTACAATCAGCGCAAAGATGAAACCGACTCCGGGCAGGAAATCATAGCTTCCCAGCGTCATCATCCCGTTCCAGAAGGCGTGGAGGCCAACCGCCGCCAAGTAGTATTTCGCCACCACGCGCCACGAGGCACCATGCACAAAATGCTGGCTGAGGCCGTGACCCGTGAGGGCGGTTGCACTAGCATGCACCAGCGTCGAGGAAAAGGTGCGCATGACGATTACCGCCGCTGTAACCGCCACGCCTTCGCCAATGACGCTCCAGCCATATATCAGGTTCTCGGTGGCGGCAAAGCCGAGGCCGCACGCGGCGCCGTATATCAGCCCGTCCTCGACCTCATCGACTTCCTTGCGCACCCCACCGCGGATGATGCCGAGGGGCTTCAGGAATTCCTCGACGAAGGGCGCGATGATTATTGCGCCCACAATCTGAGCAACTATCACCCCCGCCGCCAGCGCAACAAAAACGACGAATATGGAGCTGATGATGCCGGCGGCGATGATGCCGGTGATGGCACCCCAAAAGAAAGCCTGGTAGAGCGCCCCCCAGGGCTCAGGGTCATGCTTCTCTAAATTGCGGAACCAGTTCATGTAGAGCAGCGCCGGGATGAATGCCATCCCGAGAAAGAGCGCTGCCAGCAGGCCCCCAAAATCGGCTGCCAGCGCCAGCAGCAGAATCAGGAAAAACCAGAGGTAGCGCCGCGGGGGAGGCTCCATCTCTCAGGCCGCCGTGCGGCAGAGCCCGTCGTGGATATACAGAATACCGCGGCGCACCAGCTTCTGCATCTCCAGCTGCGGATGCGGGATGCCGGTGCGTTCCGCCTCGCTGATCAGCATGTCCGGGTCGACTCCCTCGCCGCCATCAAGCGAGCGCATCAGCGCTAGCATGCGGAACTTGGGGGTATCGGCAGGGCGCAGCGCGCCCTGCTCAAGCTCCGGCTCGAAAACCGGCTTGGGCGGCCGGGGGCGGGTCTTGCGTACCCTGCGCGCTACCTTGTGCTTCTCGCTTGCGAGCAGTACCTGCCGGTCCGCCTCCTCATCATGCGCCTGCCGGTCGAGGTACTCTACCACAAACTGCTGCAGCATCTGGGACGGGGTGCGCCCGGCGTCACGTGTCCGGCGCAGGAAGTCATCCCAGTCGGCGCGAAACTGCTTGTCGATGGGGAAACGAAAAGTGATGCGGTCTGACGCCACGGTTGCGAGCGGTCTGATTTTATTTAAGTCTGCCGCGCACTCAGAGCAGGCTCAGGTAGAGCTGCTCGACTCGTGCTACAATCGAATCCCAGCTGAATTCGTCACGCGCCCGTTCGCGCCCCTTTCGCCCCAGCTCACGTGCACCGGCGGGGTCGTCCAGCAGCTGCGCCAGTGCCGCCGCCAGTGCCGCGGCGTCGCCATACTCGACTAGCAGCCCGGTCTCGCCCTCGATAATCGCTTCCGGCACGCCGCCAACGCGGGTGGCGACCGCCGGGAGCCCCGCCGCGGCAGCTTCGAGCAGTACGATGCCAAACGCCTCGTACTCCGACGGTAGCGCCAGTACTTCCGCCACCGCGAACGCCGAGCGGTAAAGCTCATCGCTGAGGTGACCCAGCCGGTGCAACGAGACGCCGGCAGCGCCAGCCTGCGCCTCGAGCGCTTTGCCAACGCCCATATCCTGCCCCACCAACAGCAGCTCCACCCCGGGATGCGAATGGCGCAGCTGCGCCAGCGCCGCGACCAGGTGCGGTAGCCCCTTGTTAGTTGCCAGCCGCCCCGCGTAGAGCACCAGTCGCTCGCCCAGCTGCGGGTATACCGTGCGCAGCGGCTCCGGGCGCGGGGACTCTGCCCAATCGGACCAGTGGATGCCGTTGGGAATCACCGTCGCCTGCGGCAGCGGAAGTCCCGACTCCTGCCGCAACTGCTCCAGCTCGTGGCGGCTGACGCAGATTATGGCGTCGGGTGCCCTGAGCGTCGCGCGGCCGTGGAGCCGGTCGTAGAGCTGCCGCAGCCGGCGGCGACGGTCGCCACCCCACATGGACCAGCTGGGATGGAAGTGTGGCGTCACGACCCATGGCGTCGCCTGCAGCTGTCTCCGCAGCCACGCCACAGAGTTCTGGAAATAGCCATAGGAGTGGGTGTGCACGATGTCGGCCGGCTCGCGCAGCAGCCCCGGCAGCATCCCTGGCGGGAGCACGTAGTGCGCCTCGCCGCCCGGGCTGAAGGCGGCATGTCGCCTGACGGGGACGCCCGCCACGCACCCGGGGAGCCGCGCCCGCCGGAAGGGGGTCTCGCTCCAGAGGTCGCTGGTGTGCACCACTACTGCGTGGCCCCGCTGCCGCAGGCCGGTAGCGAGCGCCGCGACATTGGTCTCAGCGCCACCGGGGGCGGGAGGATAACGCACGCAGCCCTGCACGACTCGCACGCGGCGCGATACCGCCCGGCTTTAAAGTGGGTCCAGCTCCGCCACCATGCACCCGCTGCTGCGCATCACGCGCCCCGGCAACGTGCTGCTGAGCGCGCTGGCGCTGGTCGCCGCCGGCTTCGTCGCGGTCGGCCCTGGGGCATTGCCGCAGGCCGCCCCGCAGCTGGCACTGGCAGCTGCCGCGGCGATGCTCTGTGTCAGCGGCGGCAATACGCTCAACGACTGGTTCGACCGTGAGACCGACCGTGCCAACCATCCACAGCGGGTGCTGCCGCGCGGTGAGCTTTCGCCACAGGCGGCGCTTAACTGGGCGCGGCTGCTGCTACTGACGGGGCTGCTCGTGGCGGGGCTGCTTCTCGATAACCCACTGCCACTGGCCATCGCTGCCGTCGCGATTGCACTGCTGCTCGCGTACGAGCTGCGGCTCAAAGCGACCGGGCTCCCCGGCAACGCGATCGTTGGCCTGCTCGCCGGGGGGCTCTTCCTCTACGGTGGCGCCGCGACCGGGACCCCCGGCGCAACACTCTGGCTGGCGGGCCTGGCAGCACTGGCGACGCTGAGCCGCGAGCTGCTAAAGGACGTGCAGGACCTGGCGGGCGACAGCGACCGGCGCACGCTGCCGGCGCGCATCGGTCCCGCGGCGACGCTGCAGCTGGCAACCGTGGTGCTGCTGCTCGCCGTGGCTCTGAGCCTGACCGCCTACGCACAGTTCGACGGGCGAGGCGCGACCGCCTACCTGGCGCTGGTTATCCTGGCTGATGGCTGGATGCTCAATGGCTGCCGGCTGGCGCTCGCCGGCGACCCGCGGGCGGGCCAGCAGGCGCTGAAGCAGGGGATGGGGATCGCGATGCTGGCGTTCATTGCCGGCGCGGCGCTCTGATAAATGGCCCCCGCCTCGCCTCGCATGGACCACCTACAGCCGCTGCCCACGCACCTGGTCGAGCTGCGGGGCGCCATGCTGGGGCCGCTGCTGCTCTTCGGGTTGCTGATGGTCACGACCTTCAGCTGGAGCGGCGCCATCCTGCAGGCAATGCTCAACTACCACGGCCTGGCGGGCAGCGTGAGCCTCTATACCCCCGCAGAGTTCCTGCGCGTGCGCCTCAGCCTGGCGGCGCTGGCGGGCTGCCTCGGCGCGCTGCCGCTGCTGCTGTTACAGTCCTACCGCTTCGCACGCCCGGGGCTGACCGAAGGCGAACGTTCGTTCACGCGCCGCGCCATCCCGCTCTCGCTAACGCTGTTCACCAGCGGCACAGCGCTGGGCTGGACCGTCTTCCTGCCGCGGCTGCTGCCACTGCTTGCCGGCGGACCGGCAGAAGCGCAGTTTTCGCTGGCGCAGACGGTCGGGTTGCTGCTCTCACTATCGCTCGGGACTGGCATCGCTCTGCAGCTGCCACTGCTGGCATTCATGGCGCGCCGTACAAGCATCTGGGACGGTGGCCTCGCGCAGGGCCGCAGACTGGCATGGGGGCTGCTGCTGGCGCTGGCGCTGCTGGTAACTCCGGATCCGAGCAGCATCGGCCTGCTGCTGGCGACCGCGCTGATGGTGCTGCTCTTCGAAGCAGGCAGCTGGCTGGCGGGAGACGCGCGTGGCTGACCGGCGGCGTCCGCTGCTGCTCGCTGCGATTGTCGTTGGCGCGCTGGCGCTACGGCTCTCGCACCAGTGGCGCTGGGCGCTGTGGGGTAGCGATTCGGGCGAATACCTCTTCCTCACGGCGGCGCTCGTCGGCGACGGTGCGCTGCTGCAGGATGGCTACCTTGGGTGGGGGCACGCGTATCCCTGGTTCCAGGGGATGCAGCTGCTGGCTGCCAGTGCGGCGCTGCTCTGCGGACTGCCGACGTCGGCTACCCTGTTCTGGCTCATCCCCGCCGCGGGCGCGCTGGCAATTCCAGCACTGTTCCTGGCGGGCCGGCGCTTCGTCAGCAGCGACGCGGCGCTGGTCGGGAGCGGCTGCTACGCGGTAGCGGTTCCGGTGGTTTTCGCCAACTCTCACGCGATGCCGGGTGGCCTCGCCGACCCGCTCGGCCTGCTGCTGGTCTACGCCTTCGTCGGGCTATTAGCAGCGCCGCGCCGCTGGTTGCCCACGTTCGGCGTACTACTGGCGGGGCTGCTGCTGGTGCACCACTTCACGCTGCTGCTTGCCATCGCGGGCTGCACCGGAATGCTGGCGCTCGAGACAGCGGCCGGCAGCCGCCGTCGCGCACCCTACTTCGCGCTGGCGGTCGCAGCGGTGCTGACCGCGCTCTACTGGGTCGGCTACGCCACCGGCTTTCGCACCGCAATCCTGGACGATACAGGGCTGCCACTGGGGGTGCTGCTGGGTGCGCCGCTGGTTGCGCTGGGTGCAGTGCGGCTACTGGCGCCGCGGCTGCCGCTTCCGCCGCTGCCGGTGCCGCAACGGCCGGCGCGGCTCTTCCTCGGCGCATTCCTCGCGTTGCTGCTGGTTATCGGCTACGCCATTGCCTACGGCGTTCCAGGCACCGCAATTCCGGTCGGGCCGGAAGCGGTGCCATACCTGCTACCGCCGCTGGGCTGGCTCGCACTGGCGGCAGCGCCCGGGCTGGTACTGGCGCAGCGCGGCGGGTGGTTGCTGTTTGGATGGATCCTGCCGATTGGCGGCTTTGCGGCGATAGGTGGCCTGACTGAGTCGCACCTGCTGATTGCCTACCGCCACGCCCCCTACCTGCTGGCGCCGCTCGCACTAATGGCGGGCGCCGGCTTCGTCACACTGCTGCGGACGCAGCCATCCGCACGGCGGCCGCGGTTCGCCGCAGGACTCGCCGCCATCCTGCTCTGCGGCGCGCTGACCGCCTACCCGCCGGCGGCAGTGATGGGCGGCTTCCAGGAAGGCAGCTCGCAGGCGGAGTTGGGCTGTGTACTGTGGGCGCGGCAAGTAGAGTCCGGAGCGCTCGTCGTGAGTGACCATCGACTCTCCTCGCTGGTGTTCGGCCTGGCGCAGCGCGATGCGTCGTGGGAGAACGGCGCCGATGTTATCACTGCCCCCGGCGTCGTACGCGAGGTCGGGACGCCCGCCGCCGGCTTGCAGCCGGTCGGCTACGTGCTGCTGAGCAACGAGCTGCGCACCGGCATGGCACTGCTGCAGTGGGAGCCGGCGCAACCGCTACCGACGGAGGCTGCGGCAAAATTTGGCTCGGCGAGCTATCCCGCTGTGCATGACGCGGGGGGTTGCCAGCTATATCGCCAAGCACCCGGTTCACTTATTTAGGGAATCTAAGTCGGCAAACCCAGAAACCGACGCTGCTGGTCTCTGGCTCCCCTTGTCAGTTGCCCGGGAGGACGGTTTCAAAGGGGTGAAAAATGTACGACAAGCTAGATGAGTACTTCGGTATCTCAAGACAAGGCAGCACGGTAGAGGGTGAAATCCGGGCAGGAGTGACCACATTCCTGACCATGGCCTACATTCTCTTCGTTAACCCGAGTATGCTATCGTTGGCGGGAATCCCGTTCGACGACGCGCTCTTCGCGACAGCAGTCGCAGCGTTCATAGCATGTGTGGTTATGGGACTC
>JAKURS010000047.1 GCA_022449705.1 Candidatus Poseidoniia archaeon
TCAAAACCGATGTTGAGCAACAGGTGGGTCTCGTTGCTCATGGCGCCGACCACCGCGGTGGTTTTGGTCGCGCTGACATTCAGCTCGCCCAGCTCGGCCTCAAAGAGCATACCCTCGTAGGCCGTGGTTGACGGGAAGTGTACCTCGTCCGTCAGGTAGAGCAGCCCACCTTCTGCGAAGAAGTCGGGGAAGTCGGCGTAGACCGTAATATCGAAGAGGCGGTTGAGCGCGGTGCCGTGCGTTGCGTCAATCGTCACCGTCTCATGGTAGGAGATATGGAAGCTGGCGCCCAGTGCCAGCAGTCCGTAGAGCGGGTTCTTGGGACCGGGCATATACGGGATGGGGGTAGTGGTCTCGTCGGCTACGTAGATGTAGGCGGCCACGCCGTCAATCTCCGTCTCGGTCTGGTAGACGTAGGTGTTGGTATGCGTACTGACGAACGGGTTGGGGAACTCGAATTGTTCATCCTTCGCCGGAGGGTGGTTCGGGTTCCAGGTCGAGTAGTCGTAGTCGTCCGCCTCGCTCCCCTCGGCGCGGGACTCATAGGTCACGCGGTCGAGCCAGCTGTTGCCATCCTTGAGCGTGAATAGGTAGGAGTCGGGCAGCCCGTCCTTGTCCTGGTCAACGATTTCACCGTCGCCAAAGACGCTGAAGTTCTCGTTGTAGAAGGTATCGTCATCGCTGCTCTGACCAGAGTCGGCGACCAGCACGTGTCGTGCTACGGCGTTGGGGTAGACGGTGCAGAAGCAGCCGTCACTGTCGGCGTCCTGTATAGTCTGGAACTGCGGGATGTCGAGCACCTTGAGCTCGCCCCCGTACTCAAACGTGGTCTCGAAGTCGTCGCTCAGTTTCTTCTGGCCGGGGGCGTAGACTCCTAACCAGAGCGCGGTGAGCAGCAGGAGCACGGCTCCCGCAGCGACCAGCGCCTGTGCGGTCCATTCGGACTGTCCTGTTTCGGGCATATTTTCACCTTCTTGCACCCTTGGCCATATTTTCGACTCTGCGGTCGAGGCCGGGTGTAGGGGGGGCTTGCTGAACGGTTAAAAGCCTTTGTGGTCGCGCTGTTCTTCAGGTACTGCTCCAGAATCGCACCGGCCCGGCATGCTCGCAGCTGGTGCATTGCAGTCCCTCCAGCGGCAGTTTGCAGCCGCCGCAAATGGACCCGACCTGCGCGCCCAGACCGCAGCCGGGGCAGCTCGCGACGTAGAGCTCGCATACATCGCAGAAGGCGACCCGCTCGCGTTCCCCGCATTCCGGGCACGCCAGACCGCGTGCGCGCATCTCGCCGCCGCATTCGGGGCAGCGGCCGCCGCCGCCCGGCAGCAGCTTGCGCAGCACCTCGCTTTCCTGGAGTTCTTCCTCGATATGCCGGCCGAGCAGCACCTGTGGAACCCAGAGGGCGTAAACACCAGTGCCGAACGCGAGCAGCTGGAACAGCAGGTATCCCTGGCGGGCGTAGCCGAAGGTCCAGCCGTCTTCACCGAGGTACCACTTGGCATAGCAGTAATAGCTCAGCATCGTGAAGATCATGAACACTGGCAGCGCCGGCAGCCAGTCGCTCAGTACGATTTGCTCATCGGGAAGTTCGCTCTGGATATGTCTGCGCAGCGCGTACATTTCAAGCACCATCCAGTAAATCAGGAACAGCGCCAGCAGCAGCAGTACCAGCGTGACCAGGTACCAGATGTACCCCTGGTCGAACATTACGTAGAAGAGTGTCGTCCCTAGGCCGGTGAGTGTGTAGATGCCGACCAGCCACACCCCGTGGTGCCAGATTTCATGGAACAGCTGTTGCAGGCAGAGCAGGGTCGCAAGCCCCGCCAGCAGCCAGAGCGGCGTCGAGATGAGGTGGAACTCGATGCCGAAGAGCGGCAGTTCGATGGTACGCCCAATCCCTTCCAGGCGGTAGCCAGCGTATAGCGAGACTAGGAATGAGCCAGCCGCAAGCGCGACCAGTGTTGCCGTCTCGCGCTCGCGCTCCATGCCGAACTGGCGGTTAAGGACGCCCACGCCGCCGACGCCTGCCCCTTCTACAAATATCTACCGCTCGCACCGCGCAGCTGCGCGCCCGCTTCACTCCTTGTCAAGTGCCTGTTTGAGCAGGTCACCCATGGTCAGGGCACTGGCGCGTCTATTGCTGGCCACGACCGGCGCTGCGGCGGACTCAGTCAACTTTAGCGAGAGCAGCCGCTCCAGCTTGCGCAGCAGCTTGTCGTCAGGCTCTCGCGCGCCGGTCTCGACCGCGGCAATCACCGATTTTTTTTCGGCGGCACGTTGCGCCAGCTGCGCCTGGTCCCACCCCCGCTGCTGTCGCGCACTGCGCACGCGGCTGCCGCAGTCGGCGACCAGCACACGTTCGGGCAGTTCTTCATCACGTGCCCGCTGGCGACGGGCGCGCTTCTCCAGGGCATTTGCGACCCACACCTGCGGCCCCAGCGTCTCACGTTCGGTCGCTCTGTGACCGGAGCCGGCGCAGGCGGAACAGGCGCGCAGCACCGAGCCGGCGACACGTGTCGCCTCCAGCTGTGCCTCGGCTCCGCAAAGCTCGCATTGCATGATTCGCAAATGATATATAAAAGCCAGCAGATAAACCCTCCAGAATGGTCCCCGTGGATGATGACGCTGCAGTCAGCCCCGCCGTCGATACGCAGGACTGGCACCGCTGGCTGTTGGAGGAGACCGAGCGCTTCGAGTCCGAGAAGCGGCAGTATGAATCGGAGCTGTCGCGACTCAAGCGCGAAAATGCTCACCTCAAGGGCGAGCTGGCCCGGCTGCGGGCGCCGCCGCAGGTCATCGGCACCGTGCGCGACCTGCTCACGGATGGCCGCGTTTCAATCAAGTCCAGCTCCGGCCCCGATTTCGTGGTGCATATTTCCGAGAACATCGACCGCGAGGTGTTGCTAGCTGGCGACCGCGTCGCGCTGCACCGACAGACGCTCGCCGTACTGGAAGTACTGCCCTCGGTCAAGGACCCGCTCGTGATGTGCGCCGAGGTGCTCGAGAAGCCGTCCGAGACCTACAAGGATATCGGCGGGCTGCGGAAGGAGCTGGAGGAGCTGCGCAACACGGTCGAGCTGCCGCTGCTTAGGCCGGAGCTGTTCGATGCCGTGGGTGTCGAGCCGCCCAAGGGCATCCTTCTCATTGGAGCGCCCGGCACCGGCAAGACGCTCCTGGCGAAGGCGGTCGCCAACGCGACCAATGCCAGCTTTATCCGGCTCATCGGCAGCGAGCTGGTGCAGAAATACATTGGTGAGGGCGCGCGACTGGTGCGCGAACTGTTCCAGCTGGCGCACGAAAAATCACCGAGCATCATATTCATTGACGAGCTGGATGCAGTGGGGGCGAAGCGTATGGACGTCGGCACCACCGGTGACCGCGAGGTGCAGCGGACGCTGATGCAGCTGCTGGGCGAGCTGGACGGCTTTACACCGCGCGGCGACATCGCCATCATGGCTGCTTCCAACCGCCCCGATATCCTCGACGAAGCACTGCTTCGTCCGGGACGCTTCGACCGCATCATCCGCATCCCTCTGCCCGACGCCAAGGCGCGGCTGAAAATCCTGAAAATCCACTCGGGCCCCATGTCGCTGACCCGTAGCCTCAACCTGAATAAGCTGGCGCGGGAGACGGAGGGCATGTCTGGCGCCGACTTGCGCGGGCTCTGTGTCGAGGCGGGGATGCACGCCATCCAGCAGGAACGCGTGAAGGTGCGCGCGGCTGATTTCCGGCAGGCGCTGGAGAAGATGCGGAACCGGCTGGCCGAGGCGGACCGGAAGGAACCGGAGCAGGCGCTCTACTACTGACTGTGCGCGACCGGCTGAAGCGCGCTGCCGCCACCGCGGCGATTGAACTTGTCGAGGAGGGTATGCTGCTCGGTCTCGGCACAGGCTCGACCGCCGACCACGCGCTGGAGCTGCTGGGCGAGCGAGTCGCTGGCGGCCTCACCATAACGGGCGTGCCAACCTCGGAGCGTACCGCCATGCGGGCGCGGGGGCTGGGGATTCCGCTGCGTGCTTTCAAGTCGAGACTGAACATCGACCTGGCGATTGACGGCGCCGATGAGGTTTCACCACAGCTCGACCTCATCAAGGGGCTGGGCGGTGCGCTACTGCGCGAGAAGCAGGTCGAGTCATGCGCGGAACAGTTGGTGATAATCATCGATGATTCCAAACTTGTCGAGCGGCTCGGTCGCGGCCTGCTGCCGGTCGAGGTCGCAACCGTGGATATCGACGCTACGCTGGCGCAGCTGCGCGCGCTCGGCTGTAAGGCCGAGTTGCGCCGGGACGCCGGCGCGCCATTCGTGACAGACAACGGAAATTGGATTGTACACCTCAGCTTCACCGAAGGAATCAGTGACCCGGCCGCGTTTGACGCGCGATTGCAGGCGCTACCAGGCGTTATCGATACCGGCCTTTTCCTCGGCATGGCCGATATAGTTTTCTGTTCCGGACCGGAGGGCGTTCAGCGACTGGAGCGCACCCCTTAGAAACAGTCTAGTCTTCGAAACCAAAACGCTTCGCCAGTTCGACGATGCCGAACGCCCACAGGAAGCCGCCGATAATTTTGGCGGCGGTCATCTGCGCCGTGACATTCCAGAGAATGGCGTCACCAACCGACGCGCCAGCCAGGATACCGAATGCCAGCGTCGGGAAGATTAGGCTGTCAACAAAACCAGAGGCGACGTTGCTGCCGTTGATGCGCAGCATCCGCTCCTGCTCTCCCAGCAACTGGTAGGCGAGCGTATCGGCCAGCCCGGCACAGAAGAAGGCGATAGTGCTCGCAATTGCGATGTTCTGCACAATTTCCCATGGCGCACCCCAGCCGGCCTGTGCAAGGGCGAAATTGACGACCAGTGAGAGCAGTGAACCAGCAACAATCAGCTTGAGCATGTTTTCCCACAGTTTTTCCTTCCAGAGCTCATGCAGGAAGTCGCGCGAGGTCAGGTCTAGCCCGATGAGCAGCAGTGCGGTGAAGAACACCACCTGGATTTGCCCAATGGGGCCACCAAGGTCCGCCACCACGTCGAGCCCCCACTTGGCGACTACCAGGTTGGCGACAATGATTGCGCCGAGATACAGGCCAATGAGAAATTTCTGTTTGTCGTCCATTAATTGACCCCCTGCCACGGCAGGATACGTGCGCGCACTTCCAGACACCTCTTAAGCGCTTAGGGTCAGAACTTCAGTACCGACCGCGCCTCGAACGGCGCCAGCCTGGCGCGGCCCTTGAGGAACTCCAGCTCTATCAGCACCGCCACTTCGATGATTTCGGTGCCCATCCCCGCCAGCAGGTCGCACGCCGCGCGCGAGGTGCCACCGGTCGCCAGCAGGTCGTCCACCACCAGTACCCGCTGCCCCTCCGTGACGGCGTCGGCGTGGATTTCGAGCGCGTCACGGCCGTATTCCAGATCGTAGCTGACACTGCGCGTCTCCCACGGCAGCTTGCCCGGCTTGCGAATCGGGACGAAACCGACATCGAGCAGCTTTGCGACCGGCGTCCCGAAGATGAAGCCGCGCGCCTCGATACCGACAACCAGGTCGATACGGCTGTCGTGGTACGGCGCCGCCAGCGCCTCGGTTGCGGCGTGGAACGCCAGCGGGTCGGCCAGCAGGGGGGTGATGTCCTTGAATAGGATTCCCGGCCGGGGGAAGTCCGGCACGTCGCGGATGTGGCCGGCAAACAGCCGCAGGTCAGGGTTCATGGCACAGGCTCCGTTGGGGTGGCGAGTCCCGGGCCGGAGCCCGGGTTGCCCGCTTTCTGCTCGTTCAGTTCAGGAAGCCCAGTATCCAGTCGAAGGTGGTCTGGTCGCCTGGCCCGAGGTAGAACATCGCCATCAGGATTGCAATGCCCATCAGTATCCGGTTCTCCAGTACCTCTTCCGCCTTGCCGACGCCAATCTTGATCACTACCCAGGAGATGACGCCCCACGCGATACCATCGGCAATCGAGTAGGTGAACGGCATCAGGACGATGGTCAGGAAGGCCGGAATGGCTACCTCCATATTCTTCCAGTTGATGTCGACGACACCGCGCATCATCATCGCGCCCACGACAATCAGTGCCGGTGCCACGGCGAAAGTCGGGATGGCCTTGAAGAGCCCCGCAAAGAAGAGGCCGGTCAGCATCAGGACGCCGACAGTGACGGCGGTGAGGCCGGTCCGGCCGCCCTCCTCGATTCCGGCGGCGGACTCGATGTAGGTGGTTACCGTACTGGTTCCTGCCAGCGAACCGACGACGGTCCCTGCCGCGTCGGACATGAACGCCTCGTCGGCGTTCTCCAGCACGTCGTTCTCGTCGACCTTGCCCGCCATGCGGCCGACGCCGTAGAGCGTCCCGGCCGTATCGAAGATATCAACGAAGAAGAACGCTATCATGATGAGCAGGAACGTGCCCAGTGGAACACCTTCCCCGCCAACATCTCCCAGCGCGCCCAGCGCGGCAAAGAGCGTCTCCTCCGGCAGCGACGGCATCGCGAAGATTTCGGTGGGTGCTTCGGCATTTACAGCAACGACGTTGCCGTCATCGTCCGTATAATCAAGGTAGGAGTCGTGGACTCCCAGTCCCCAGCCGGCGACCGATACCACCAGGATACCAATCATGATAGCGCCTTTTTGCTTGCGCGCCATCAACACGCCAATCAGCAGCAGTCCAATCAGGCCCCACAGGGCACCCTCTCCGAAAGTCCAAGTCGCGTGCGGCCCGATGTCAACCAGCGTCGCCGGGTGGTCGACAACCCAGCCCATTTCGCTGAGGCCGATGATGGCGAGGAACATGCCGATACCGGCCATCGTCGCTATCTTCAATTCCGTCGGAATGGCGTTAATCATGGCTGACCGCGCGCCGACCTGCGGCAGCGACAGTATCATGAACAGGATTCCCTCGACGAAGACCGCCGCGAGCGCCACCTGCCAGCTTACGCCGAACCCGTACAGGACAACGGAGAACGTGAAATACGCGTTCAACCCCATCCCGGGCGCGAGCGCGAACGGAAGGTTCGCCCAGAGTCCCATAACCACACATGCTATGAACGCTGCGACTGCTGTCGCGAAGAGCGCGTCGTCGAACGGGATTCCCGCCATTGATAGCATGCTCGGGTTAACGAAGAGAATGTAGGCCATGGTCAGGAATGTGGTCACTCCTGCCCGGATTTCACCCCCTACCGTGCTGCCTTGTTTTGAGATACCGAAGTACTCATCCGCGCGCTTCAGCACGGCTTGCAGTTGTTCATTCATTTTTTCCCCTTAGAAACCAAGCTCTCGAGTCACTGACAAGGGGTGCCAGAGACCGACAGCACCGGTTTCTGGGATTCAGGACTAGATTTCCCTACATAAGTGAATCGGGTGCTTGGCGATAGAGCTGGCATCTGCCAGAATCATACACTGCAGGATAGGTGGCGGAGCCGAATTTGGCCGCCGCTTCTTCCGACAGCGGCTGTGCCGGTTCCCACTGCAGCAACGTCACGCCACGGCGCATTTCGTCGCTCAGCAGCACGTAACCGACCGGCTGCGTCCCGGCTGCAGGCGTCGCGACCTTGCGTACGACTCCGGTCGCGGTGATGACGTCGGCGCCATTTTCCCATGACGCGTTGCGCTCGCCAAGGCCAAAGGCGAGCGAGGAGAGCCGGTGGTCGCTGACGACGAGCGCCCCCGGTTCGACCTGCTGCGTCCAGAGCACGCACCCCAGCTCCGCTTCTGTGGTGCCTTCCTGGAAGCCGCCCATCACCGCCGCCGGCGGGTAGGCGGTCAGCGCGCCGCAGAGCAGGATTGCGGCGAGGCCGGCGGCGAACCGCGGCCGGCGCGGGCACGCCTGCATCCGTAGCAGCGCCACAAATCCCGTTCCGGCCATCAACGCCAGTGGAGCCATCAGGTAGGGGGCGTGGCGGTAGGCAATCAGCAGGTGCGACTCAGTCAGGCCACCTACGGCCGCGAAGCCGACGATGGGCAGCGCCCAGCCGTAGAGCAGCCAGCCGCCGCGCTGCGCCAGCACCAGCCCCGGCGCCGCCGCCAGCGCGAGCCAGCCGAGCGGCGGCAGCAGGTACGGCACCGCTT
>JAKURS010000048.1 GCA_022449705.1 Candidatus Poseidoniia archaeon
GAATATGTGGGTGTAAACCCCAGTTGGATGGTTTCGATCGAAGAGAACGACGAGAACAAGAGCTGGATTGACCTTCCGGGCCCCCACGCTGCAAACATGATGGCACAGATACCAGTCTACGTCACGCTGAACGACAACGTTCCGGCCGGCTGGAGCACTATCGACCTGGAGGCGAGATCGAATGACAATTACATGCAGCCGCCCGGCTTCCTGGCACTGTACGCTGAGGTGGTGCCCTACTACGGCGCCACGATGAGCGGTGAGGGCAGCCAGGACGCAACGGTAGAGGGCGGCACGCTGAGCTGGGCCTTCAGCGTGAAGAACGACGGTAACGTCCCCGACAGCTTTGACCTGACTTGGGACACCAGCGACCTGCCGGCCAGTTGGAGCACCGACGCTGCTGATGGCTCGACCGACTACTTGAATATGAACGTGGCGTACCCCGGCAGTGTCGTGCTGACTATCCCCGCTGGGGAGGCCGCGGCTACGAGCGCTGCCTTCACCCTGACGGTCACCTCGACCGAAGGCACATGGTCCGGCACGGCCGACTTCAGCGCCAGCGTCGCGCAGTTCTACAACCTGACGCTGGACGTGGCGGCGAATGAAATGACTGCCGAGCCCGCTAACGCAGCGGACTTCTCGTTCACTGTTACCAATACGGGCAACGGCGACGACACCTACACAATAGCCGTCGAAACACTGGCGACGACCTACAACCCCACCGCCCCGCCCGACACCGGAGCAGTAGCGGCGGACGGCTCGACCCAGTTCGTGCTCGGCACGACCGTGCCGGCCGACAGCCCCGCACACGCGAGCAGCGGCAACATCACCGTCACTGCGACGTCGAGCGACGGCACCACCACAGCGAGCGCTACGGTAAGCGTGGCGACCGCGCAGGTGTACGGGCTGGCATGGAGCTATCGCGCTGACGACAACGGCACCATCGACTCAATATCGGTTGACCAGGGCGCCAGCGGTCGGGTAGGCCTCATTCTGACCAACACCGGCAACGGCGCCGACACTGCCAGTTTCGCGCTGTCCAATGCCCCTGCGTACGCCAATCTCTCAGACACTGGCCCTACGGTGCTTGTCGCCGGCGGTGAAACCACAGTATGGGTCGACCTGGCCCCGGCCGCTGATGAGGAACTCGGACCTAATGCTTTCCAGGTGCAGGCGACCGGCGGCGGTGGTGCGGAGACCAGCGGTGACCTGACCGCGACCGTGACCGCGAAGTCGACCGGCGGTGACAACGGTGGTACCATCGACACTGGCGAGGAAGAAGACAAGGGATGGCTGCCCGGCTTCGGGCTGTTGGCAGCGCTGAGCGCGCTCGGCGCGGCACTCCTGCTGCGACGTCGCAGCTAGACCACTCGCCGGACTGTTCGCGCCACGCTTTCCAGGCGAGCTGGCGGGCTGAAGCCTTCATAACTAGCAGCAGCCTCGCGCAATGATGGAACTGGCGGAAGCGCTGGGGCAGTGGCTGGCCGAGGATATCGGTTCGGGCGACGTGACCTCGTTGGCGGTCGTTGAGGAGCGGGACTGCCGGGCGACCATCCGTGGTGGCCCCGGCACTCTCTCCGGCACCGGGGCCATGGCGCTGCTGTTCGCGCAGGGTGGTATCAGCTGCGAACTGGCATTTGTGGATAGTGACACTCTCCCTGCCGATGTTGAGGTGGCACAGCTGAAGGGCAGCGCCCGCGAAATTCTGGCGCGCGAGCGGCTGGCGCTGAACCTGCTGGCACATCTTTCGGGAATCGCGACCCTCACCACTGCGGTCGTCGAGCGCGCCCGCACGGCTAATCCCGCCGTGAAAATCCTGGCGACGCGCAAAACCACGCCGGGGTTGCGCGAACTCGAGAAGCAGGCGGTCGTTGACGGCGGCGGCGGTACCCACCGGATGCGGCTCGACGACGCCTTCCTGGTCAAGGATAACCACCTGCGGCTCTGCAGCTCGGTCACGGAGGCGGTGCGGAGCGCGCGCGCGGCGCAGCCAGAGCTAGAGCTGGTGGTCGAGGCCGATACGCTGGAACAGGCGCTGGAAGCGGCGCAGGCGGGCGCCGATCGAGTACTGCTCGACAATTTCCCCGTCGAGGAGGCGGCCGCCGCGGCCCCGGCGGGGCGCCCCCACGGCGTGGCTATCGAGCTTTCGGGCGGCCTCACACCGGAAAATGTCGCTGACTACGCCCCGCACGGCGACTGCCTTTCGCTAGGGGTACTGACGCTCGGCGCGTCGCCCGTCAATTTCGGGTTGCATGTCGATTGAACTTCGGGTGCTGGAGCTGGGGCAGGACGACCCGCGCAAGTGCACCGCCAGGCGGCTCGCCCGCATGGGACTGGCGCACAGCTACGGCTCGCCGGCACGACTGCCACCGCGGGGTATTGCCCTGGACCCGTTCGCCGAGCGGGAGCTGGTAGAAGCTGACGCGGAGCTGGCGCAGGTCGGTGGCCTCGTCGGGGTGGACTGCTCCTGGAACCGTGCCCCGGAAACCTTTGCCAAGCTACGACTGCATGGCCTAGAGCCACGCCGGCTGCCGCCGCTGGTGCCGGCCAACCCCGTGAACGCGGGCAAGGTGGGAAAGCTGACGACGGCGGAGGCGCTGGCGGGCGCGCTGGCTGTTCTCGGTGAAGAAGAGCATGCAGCGCAGCTGATGGGCGCGTTCAAGTGGGGACCTGCCTTCTTGGCGCTCAATTTTGACGCAGCAGCCCTTTAAGTCCGCAGGGGTCTGGCACGGGCCGTGCGGGAGCATCTGGAACCACTGCCGGAGGAGACGCTCACCTTTTCGGGGGAGGGCCACCGGCTTTTCATCGGCGGGCGCGGCTTCGACTTCCAGTCGCTGGAGGTCCGCCCGGACGGGACAATGGAGCTCGACTTGCAGAACCCCGACCCGGAGCTGACGCGGCTGCTGGGCGAGGGCGAGCCGCGCGTCATCTACGTCGTCAGCCGCGAAGGGGTGCGGGACCTGGTGCTGCAGGGGTGCCAGCTCGAGTCGCGCACCATTGCCTGCCATCTGAAGTACCGCCGCTGACTTTTTTAGCAGGCTCAGGTCGCCCAACCGTGGAGATTGCAGACGTAGCCGTCATAGGCGGTGGTCCCGCCGGCGCCTCGGCGGCGCGCGAGGCGGTCGGGCGCGGACTCAGCACGCTGCTGTTCGACCATGCGCACCCGCGGCGCAAGGCGTGCGGCGGCGGACTGCCGGTCAAGGGCATCGAGTGGATGGACGCCCCGGAAGAGGCTATCGAATGCCGCATGACTTCCATCAGTTTCGCCTATGGTGGCACCAAGCTGAAGGTGCCGGTCACCAAGGGCAAAATGGTGCGGCGTGATGACTGGGACCACTATCTCTTCCAGCGCGCCGCCGAGGCGGGCGCGATGCACGTCAAGGAGCGAGTGAAGCAGCTCGAGCGCAAAGACGGGGCGTGGGTCATCAACGGCGAATATCGCGCGCGCTACGTCATTGGCGCCGATGGGGTCAACGGCTTCACGCGGCGGCACTTCATGGGGCCGATTCCGCGCCAGCACCTCTTCGCCGCGGCGGGCTACTACCTGGGGCTGAAGCCAGTTGAGAACGAGGTTGAGTTCATCCTCGGCGCGATTCCGGGCGAGGGCTATCTCTGGATTTTCCCGAAGGCGGACCACTACAATATCGGCTACTGCTACAACGCCGGGACGCCCGGCATGAAGCAGGCGCTGCACCGGCTGATGCAGGAGCGCTGGCCCGGTGAGTTCGTCGCACCCGGCAAATACCGGCTCGCGACGGGCGAGGAGGTCGAGTGCCTGCAGTTCGGCTCCGCGATTCCTTCCTACAACGACCCAGCGCTGTTCGACACGCCGGTTTCGGGCGAGAGCTGGGTGCTGGTCGGCGATGCCGCCGGCCACGTCAACCCGATTCACGGCGAAGGGCTCAACCACGCTGCACTGGGGGGGCGACTGGCGGCGCGGGCGATTGCCGAAGGCGACCCGACCCGCTTTGAGGAATACTGGCGTGAGCACTACGCGCAGGAGATGTATCGCGCCGCTACGAGCAAGCGCCGCGTCTATCGCCCTTTATTCATGCGACTCGGCTTCGCGCTTGGCGGGACACCGGCAGTTTTCGGGCTGCTCGCCAAGCTGACACGCGGCGAGTACGAAGGCAGGGCAATGCGCAACTTCTGGCTGCGTTTGCCACTGGCGCTGCTGCAGGCACTGTTCGGGATGCGCCACCGTGGATTAGTTTCAGCTTAGATTAGTTTTATAAAAGCGGCTGGCTCGGCCGGTCCCTGACATGAAGCTCCCCCGTCGGATAAGCACTTACTGCCCTGCGTGCAAGACGCACCACCAGCACGAGGTCGAGCAGGTCAAGAAGAAGCGCGCCTCCGAGCGTGCGCGTGGGCAGCGGCTTTTTCGCCGCGTCACCGCCGGCTACGGCGGGTTTCCGCGTCCCAAGCCGGAAGGGAGGGAGAAGCCGACCAAGCGGGTCTACTTGCGCTACCGCTGTTCCAGCTGCAGCAGGGCGTGGCACCGCCCCAGCCTGCGCGCCAAGAAGTTTGAGTTGACGGAGTGATTATGGTTGACAGCAAGTTCCTGAAGGTCACCTGCCCCGGCTGCGAGAACGAGTCAGTCATCTTCAGTAACAGCGCCACGACCGTGAACTGCGAGCTCTGCGGCGCCACCCTCGCCACGCCCGCCGGTGGCCGCGCCAGCATCACGGCGAAGATGGTGGAGGAGCTGGAGTGAGCCCGGCGGAACTGCCGGAAGAGGGTGAGTTCGTAATCGGCCGGGTTTCCGAGGTGAGGAACCACGGCGCCAACGTGGAGCTGCTCGAATACCCGGGCCAGAAGGGTTTCGTCCATATTTCCGAAGTCGCTTCAGGCTGGGTCAAGTACATTCGCGACTTCATCCGTGAAGGGCAGATGGTGGTTGCGAAGGTAACGCGTGTCAAGCCCAAGCGCCACATTGTCGACATGTCGGTGCGGCAGGTCTCGGGCCACCGCAAGCAGGCGCGCATCCGTGAGTGGAAGAACGAGCAGCGCGCGACCAAGCTGCTCGAGCTTGTAGCGGGCGAGGCGAAGCTGAAGCCGGAGGCACTGCTGGAAGAGGTCAGTGAACCCTTCCGCGAGAATTATGGGACACTCTACGGCGCGTTCGAGGCGGCAGTGGTTGACACTGCTGGATTCACCAAGGCACACAAGGGAAAATGGGTCAAGCCGTTCCTGGCGGCGGCGGAGGCGAACATCACGCCTCCCTTCGTAACCATCGAGGGGCGGCTCACGCTTACCAGTTGGGCGCCTGACGGGGTCGAGCACCTGCGGAAGGCATTGACCGCGCCAGCGGCGCAGGAAGAGGATACTACGCTCGAAATCAGCAGCGACGGCGCCCCCGACTACCGCATCCGTGTCCGCGCGCCAGATTTCAAGCAGGCGGAGCGCGAGCTGAAACAAGCAACCGACGCGGTGCTCAAGGGCTTCAAGCCGAGCGGCGGCGAAGCGAGCTTCGAGAGGCTCTGATGCGCACGCTGATGTTCCGCTGCCGTGAATGTACCCTCTACACGCTCGGTAACGAGTGCCCGGAGTGCGGCTCCGCGACCGCGAGCCCGCTGCCGCCGCGCTACTCGCCCGAGGACCGCTACGGCAAGTACCGCAGGATGCTGGCGCAGAAATGAGTTTCACCGAAATCGTGGTCAACGAAGAGGTTCAGCTTGAGAACGCAGTGCTGCTGGAAGGGCTGCCTGGAGTAGGTAACGTCGGCAAATTGGCAACGGCACACCTGATAGCGGAGCTGGGCGCCACGAAATGCACAGAAATCTACTCCTCGCACTTCCCGCCGCAGGTGCTCATCGAGGAGAGCGGCGAGGTGCGGCTGGTCAACAACGAACTCTTCTACTGGCGCGGCAAGGACGGGGTGCGCGACTTGCTGTTCCTGACCGGCGAGTACCAGGGGATGGAGGCATCGGGGCAGTACGAGCTGACGCTGCAACTGCTTGATCTGGCAAAGGAGATGGGGGTCACGACCATCTACACTCTTGGTGGCTACGGACAGGGCAAGCTGGTCCCCGAACCACGCGTCCTCGGCGCCGCGACCGGCCCCGAAATGGTCAAGCGGCTCCGCAAGGCGGGCGTCGAGTTCATCGAGGGCGAGCCGGGCGCCGGCATAGTCGGCGCCTCTGGGCTGCTGCTCGGCCTCGGCAAGCTGCGCGGCATCGAGGGCGGCTGCCTAATGGGCGAGACCAGCGGCTACATGGTCGACCCGAAATCAGCGCAGGCGCTGCTGGTCACGCTGCAGAAGCTGCTCGGCATCAAGATTGACCTGACCGAACTGGAAAAGCGCGCTGAGCAGGTCGATGAAATCACGTCTCAGCTGCGCGAGATGGAGTCCGAGCCGAGCGACGAGAAGCAGGACTTCAACTATATCGGGTAGTACCGCTCGAAGCGGCGCTAGCCTGAGTTGGTCTGCTGGAGCATGAAGACTACCAGCCCGTCCTCGGCCTGTACCGCCGCGGTGCGCTGCGCCTGTGGTTGCTCCTGCACGATGAAGTAGCCGTAGCCGCCACTGGCATCGACCTGCCCGGTCAGCGCCGAGAAGTCTAACTCACCCTCCAGCAGGCTGGAGATGACCGCCTGCTCCAGTTGCCCCAGTTCCAGTATCCCCAGCGGCGAATCAAGGTTCTCGCGCGACGCTAGATTCTGCCCCAGACTCAGGTTGACCATGGCGTGGTCGACCAGCCCATCCGCGTCGGTGGCCCACGCCGCAATTTCCGGGTGTGCCATCAGCAGCGCCTCGGCCGATGAGAGCGTCAGCGGCTGCGGCAGGTCTGCCGGCTCCAGAAGCGGGTTGTCCAGCTGCAGCTCCTCGCCGCTGGCGTTGGTCGTGTTGACCGCCAGCTCCCACCCCGTCACTTTGCCGGAGTCGGCCTGGTGCGCCAGCGTCAGGTTCCAGGCACCGGGGCGGTACGCCGCATGGGTGACGAACGCGTCTTCGTGCAACCGCAGGTAGTTCTCGACCTCCGGCAGCTGGTCGCGCGCCAGCTGGATAGCATCCTGCAGGCTGTAGTCCAAGCTGGAGCTGGAGTTGCCAAATGCGGGCGCGCCCGAAACCCACGGCTCGAAATCGCCTGCCGGCGCCGGCCCCGAGATAGAGCCGCCCGACAGGGAGGGCACGGCGTGGAAGCCGTGGCTGAGCTGGTCCAGGTCGCCATCGTAGTGCAGCTCGACGCTGAACAGCGTGTTCCGCGGGCTCTTCAGGTCGGAGTTGAAATCGAAGCTGAAGCGCAGCGGGAACGCCGATTGTTCCGAGAGCCAGAGGTCCAGCCGGTAGCTGTACTGGTACTGGAAGTGCTGGATGAAGGTTATTTCCGAATTTTTGGAGGCAGTAACGCTGAGCTTCACTGTCTCGTGACCGTCGATGGTGCCTCCTTCACTCACCTCCCAGCTGAACATCACGCCCTGACTGACGAAGCTGCCGCTCTCGCCGGCAGCCAGGTTGCGGCCGACGTAGAGCGATGCGTGCGGCAGCAGCCCCTGCTCCCCGCTGCGCGGCACCCAGCTCACCATCTCCTGCCGCAGCCAGTGCAGGCCAGTAGCAGACTCATCCACTTGGCCGTAGGTCTCTATCTCCTCGCGGATAATTTCCAGCGTCGCCTCGTCAACATACTGCTGCTGGTTGCTGCTCAGGCTGGCACTGGATATCTGCGACGGCGGGCTCCCTTCGCTGGCGTAGCTGCCAGTAACATCGTTCAGGTCCTGCTTCAGGTAGCGCTGGAAGACCGTGTGGCCTGTGCCGTAGCCGTCATCGAAAAGCGTTGCTTCCTCTTGGACACCAGCCTCCACGGTCCCGATCCATTCGAGCGAGAGCTGGTTGATTTCCAGCTCGAGCCCCATCAGTGACACCGGGACTGGTTCCAGGCTGTAGAGCTCCAGATCGCCCGTGACGTCGTAGAGGGCGTAGTCACCGTACCGCTCCGG
>JAKURS010000049.1 GCA_022449705.1 Candidatus Poseidoniia archaeon
GTCCTGGGAGTGGTACCTCGACGGCGTGCTGGCAGCACAGACACAGAACCTGACGCTGGTGCTGAACGCGACCGGTAATCACATCGCCGCGTTGCACGCGTACGACGACGGCGGCCTGATGGGGCAGAAGTCCTCCAGCTTCAGCGTGCTCGCGCCGGACACCAGCGACGAGAAGTGGCTCTCGGTTGAGGTCCGCCCGTACGCAGCGGACGTAGGCGCACCGTTCACCATCGACCTGCGTAATACCACTGGCCCGGTTCTGGAGTTCGAAATCAACTACGGCGGCGAAATCATCATTGTCAACGGTATCAGTGACCGGCTGGTGGAGGTGAGCTTCGACCAGGCTGGCATCCAGTTCATCGACGTCGAGGTGCGCTGGAGCGACGGCACCCCCTTCGACGGGTCGCGCGACTCGTTCAGCACAGAGGTCACGGTCACGAAGCCCGCGAGCGCCGGCGACGCTGGCGGAGACGGAGACGGGGGTGGCCTGCCCGGCCCTGGCCTGCTAGCGGCGCTGGCGGGACTCGGGCTAGCGGCGCGCCGGCGTCAGAGATAGACCTTCGCTTCCTTCAGCCGCCAGGTCTGCCACAGCAGCCAGCCGCTCATGAATAGCTCCGCCCCCGCCAGTGCCACGAAGAGCGGGCGATGCGTGTCCGGCTCGTCGTCCGCCTCCTCCCAGCTGACGATGACCCACAACTGCTTCTGCTCGCTGCTACCGTCACCATAAGTGGCAGTGCAGGTGACGCTGTACGCCCCCGCGGCGTGAAGCATCTGCGTCACGTTGGACGAGCCGTTCCAGCGGCTGCCCGGCCCCGCCAGGTCACGGCCGAAGTCCCATTCAACGCTGGCGTTGGCCGGCACCACTGCGACAAACTCGACGCTTGTTCCTGATTCCACCACTGTCAGCCGCTCCTCGCCGTTGACGCTCGCCTCGAATTCAGCTGCAGCAGCCGGAAGCAGCAGGACGAGCAGCAGCAGCCCGCTACAGCTGTACCTGCCCATACTCGCTGGAGATCTTGCGCGCTTCTCGCTGGCGGCACTCGGTGCAGAATAGCTCGTTCTCAACCATCGTCAGCCGGTCGCGGCAGCCACTGCAGCGTGCACCAACAACGCCGTCGCGTCCCGCTTTGGTGTTGAGTTTCAGCGCCGGCTTCGTTTCGTCAACTTTGGCTTGCACCAGGTCGTTGACCCGGTATACTTCGTTGATGTCGGAGACGTAATCCTCGGACATGCGTGCGATGTGCAGCGTGCCCATGACCCAGGTGCCAACCTGCCGCGCCTTCCCCTTTACGCGTACTACCTCGATCGTCGCCATCGACTCGCGCACCGAATGGACGCGCCCCAGCACTCGCTCACCAGCGCTGATTTCGAGCGGCACCGAAACCACCGGCTTCACACGCAGCTCGGTGTTCTGCTCGTCGCGCACCAGCTCGCCGGTCAGCGCCGCGAAAAGCTCGCCATCGCGCTCGTAGACCCCCGGACCGGGCATGTACTCCATCGCGCTCGCCAGCCGGTCGCCAGGCAGTGTCAGGCTCATCGCGCGCCGACCGGGTGCAGGTGATAAAGGATTCCCTCGACCGTTTCCCGCTCGCGTGTGTGGTGCGGCATGGTCCGTTCCAGCTCCAGTGGCACCGGCCACGCACCCGATACGGAGCCGCCCTGCTGCGCGACGAAGCGGCGGGTGAAGCGGTCAGTGGTCGCCGGCTGGATGGACCAGACACTGCCGGCGGTCGCCAGCGCACGCTCGAGAAACGGCCGGTCGGCGCCCGGCCGTTGCGCACCCCAAGGTGGATTCATGATGACCGTGTCGACGCTCTGCGCCCAGTTCTCGACAGGCTCGCAGCGCCATTCGACATCCAGCTTTGCGCCAGTGGCCGCCTGCCGCGCGACCTCCAGCGGCGCCTCGTCCAGCTCCACCCCCACGGCATTTGCACCGAGGAACGCCGCGCCGAGCGCCAGCCGGCCGGTACCGCATCCGAGGTCCGCCACGCTTCCGGCGAGGTCACCTGCCTGCCAGGCGCGTTCCAGCAGCTCCAGCGCGATGCCGGGTGGCGTGGGGTACTGCTCCAGCTCGCGCTGCGGGTCGGGGAAGCCGGGGACGGAGCGCAGCAGCCGGTCAAGCCGGGCGCGGGGGAAACGGGTCACTGTAAGCTGTAGCGGCCCGGTCTTGGCTCATAAATGCCCGCATGTCCATCTAGTTTCATCTTCTGGAAAATTTTCTCGCACTTGGTTCGCGAGAACCCTTGGTCCACGAGATGGTCTAGAATATCATGAAGGTCAGCACCCTCACTGCCTGCCTGACGGACGAAACGCACGATTAGTGCACGTGGGTCTTCAGCCATCTTGCGCTGTTTTGGTTGCATTCCATCGTACATGAAACCGACATCACCCTTCATAGTAATATTGATGAACTCAGTCACGATTTCGATGGCCCGGTCGGCATGCTCTGGCCCGACCGTGTGCGAGAGATGCAACCTCGCATCGGCCTCCGCCAGTCGGATTATAGATTCAAGCTGTCGTGGTGTGATTGGGAAAACAACATCGTCATCTTCGCTGAGTGCTCGATAATGTCGCCGCATCTGGGTGTAGTGATCACGGATTTTGTTCTGAGCCTGCGGCGTCATAACCGGTCGCAGCTTTCGCGCATATCTCACATATTTCCGGAGCAAATCATGTCGTACCGGCGGTTGCAGCTCCCTCCACTCCAAATCATCCACATCACCCTCGGTTCCGAGCACCTCGCCGGCACGATGTGATTCAAGCACCCGCTCCGCAAGTTGTTCATCTCGTTCCGGATTGGGTATATCGCGTATAATGAAGAAGATATCAAAACGGCTGAGCAGGGTCATGGGAAGGTTAACCTGTCCTGATAATGGCCTCGTCATGTCGAAGCGGCTCCTCTTCGGGTTTGCCGCCGCTAATACAGAACATCTTGCAGGCAATTGGGCGTTGATTCCTGCCTTGGCGATGGTCACCGTCTGCTGCTCCATTGCTTCATGCATCGCCGAGCGGTCTTCTGGAGACATTTTATCAATCTCATCGATGCAGGCCAGGCCTCCGTTAGCTAGCACAAGTGTGCCTGCCTCCAGAGTCCAGCGTCCTTCCCCGAAATCGTCGCGCACCGCCGCTGCGGTGAGGCCGGCCGCCGAGGATGATTTCCCGGTTGCCATTACGCCACGAGTGGAAAGCCGCGCTGCAGCGCGCAAAAGCTGTGACTTGGCTACGCCCGGGTCACCCATCATCAGTACATGAATATCTCCGCGGATATGGGTGCCATCCGGCAACGTTTTTTCCACTCCGCCGAAAAGTTGCAGGATGATAGCAGCTTTGTGCCACTCCATTCCAAAAATAGCTGGGGCTATTGAGTTACTCAGGCGTTCGCGAAGGTCTGGATGACGTGATAGTTCCTGCATGGTGAATAATTCTTCTTCAGTTGGGATATCATCTTCAGCCTCAGCCTTACGCTCATCAATGGAATGGGCATAAAGGTAAATGTCGAACTCTGTACTTCTCGAACGCCGGCCAGAAAATCGCGCACGGGGCCTGAGGACGCCGACCCCCGCAATACTGTCACCTGGCTGCGCCTGTGCCGCGAGCGAACTCTCGGCGAATACTGTCAGGCGTTCCGGCTGCGCACCGGGTGGAATCTTCTCGGGGAATTCCTGTATTTCCAGTTTTTGCGAGTCAATGAATTGCGACAGTTCCTCTCGCAATTTGAACTCGGTACATTTGCATCCCTCGGCGCGGCAGCGCGTCGGCTCGTTTATGGTGAAGAAGTCCTGAATTACGTGTTGTCTATGTCTTTCCCATGTACATTCGAACACTCCAACCTCCATTCTGGGCCTTACAGGGAGTGATTTTCTAACAAGTCCCTTGACTTTGACCATTTGGTAAAGATGTTCTTTCCTCAGGTTTCTGGTTTCTTCACTGAAGAGGTCGTCTGGTATTTCGATAGGAGAAACGTCCAGGGAAATCTCCGTGTGATGCTCTTCCATGACGTGATTTTCAGTCTCCGAATCGATAAACTCCCTTACAATATTCTTTGCAGCCTTCAGGGTTTCATCGAGGTTCCATCGAAGATTTATGGCTAAACGGGGGTGAAACTCAGTGATGTCTTCCCAAGTAATATAGATTGCTTTTTCGCCTCCAGGGTAATCCTGGGCGACGGACTCTATCTGGTCAATGTAGGTTGGTGCATTATCCAGGTCCAGGCCGCTGCCACCACATTTCCTGCATTTTGCGTCTTCCTTGCCTTTTTCCGAATTACATTCCGGGCATTTCGGTATCGGAAAACGCTTTCCTTTACTGCTAACGGGCCGGAAGCGGGAGTCCTGAAAGAAGGAGCGCCACAGCTCCTCCATCTCTCCCACAGGTATGTTTTCAACCACGGACTTGCCACATGCAGGAGCCCGTTAAAACGCTATCCGGGTCAGCCGCCGAAAATGCGGCTCAGGAACCCTTTCGGTCTCTGCGCCTCGATGTCGGCCAGCACCCCGATGCGGGCGTCCCGGGCCGCCTTGAAATTGGGATTAATCTCCAGCGCCTTGTCGAACGCCTCCAGCGCGCCAGGCAGGTCACCCTGCGCTTTCCAGAGCACGGTGCCGCGGTTGTTCCAGGTGTCTACAACGTGGGCGTTCATCTCCAGCGCGCTGTCAAACGCCTCCAGCGCCTCCTCAGGGCGGCTGAGCCGGTAGAGCAGCACGCCGCGGTTGCGGTGGAGCGTGTCGTCCTTCGGGTGCGTCGCGATGGCGTGGTCGCACACCTGCAGCGCCTCATCCAGCTTTCCCCCCTCCATCAGCACCACCACCAAGTCGGCGTGCGCCTCCTTGAAGTCTGGTCGCACCGCAATCGCCTGCTCGTAGCACTTACCGGCGTCATCGAGTTTCTTCAGCAGCTGCAGCGACTGCCCCTTGTTGTACCACGCCTCGGCGTCCTTGGGGTCGATGCGCAGCAGCGCGTTCCAGCACTTGTCCGCCTGCCCGTACTTCCTCAGCTTAGTCAGCAGCACTCCGAGCGCCTTCCAGGTCTCCGTATCCTTTGGCGCCCGCTGGGTCGCCATCTGGTAGGCCTTGATTGCCTCTTCGTAGTCGCCGAAGACCTCGAGCACGTCACCCTTGCCCTTCAGCGCTTCGGCATTTTCCGGCTGCGACAGGAGTACCGCTTCGAAGGTGGTGCGGGCACCATCGATGTTGCCCTGCATGAACTGCACCTTCCCCAGCTCTACCTTGATCGGCATGTTCTTGGGGTTGTTGCGCAACCCGCCCTCGAGCAGGTTGGCCGCCCCTTCAAGGTCGCCGTCATAGAGCAGCCGGGCGAGTCGCTTGCGCCAGTCGGCTTTAGCCATGGTTCACATCGGGGTGAAAGTGAAGACGCGGGTATCTTCGCCCACCATTTCCTCCTCGACGCTATAAGGGTGTTGCATGATTCCCTTCAGCATCCCTGCCAGGCAGCCCGATGTGAAGCTGCAGGGGTGTGCAATTCCGATTACATTCACCTCGAGCAGGCTCTCTACTTTGCAGACCACCTTTTCGGGGTTTGCCTCGAGGACGAACAGCAGTCCCAGCCCTGCTTCGGCCCAGGCCCGATTGAGCAGTGCGTCTATCTGTCCAGTATCTTCATAGTAGTTGGCTGCGAGGTTCACACCGATCGACTCGCCACAACGGAAAAATGCCCCGGGAGCCTCAGCCTCGCCGAACCCATCTGTCAGTTCTTTCCAAAGCGTCTTCAGGAAACTGCTGGGAAGAATCAGGACGTCCGCTGTCTGGAGGCCGATGTCGGAGTCGTAGAAGTCTCCCATCAGGCGGCCTTCCGGCTCACCCGGTCGCGTCGACCAGCAGTGAAGAGATGTTCTGGAACGCGTCGTTGACGTTGCGCCCGTCCTTGGCCGAGGTCATCAGGAAAGGAGATTTCAGCTGGTTGGAAACTTCCTGCATCTCCCTCTCGCCGAAGAGCGCCTGGTCCATCAGGTCGCACTTGTTGGCGAGCAGTACCAGTGGCAATTCCCCTGTCACCTGCTTCAGGGTCTTGATCCAGTCTACCATCGATATGAGTGTCTCACGTCGGGTCATGTCACAGATAATTATCGCTCCTTCAGCACCGCGGTAGTACGCCTGCTTGACGTTGCCAAGCGTCTTTTGCCCCGCGATATCCCAAATCATCAGCGTTACGTCGACATCCGGTTTCGCCCCTCCTGAGCGGAGCGCTACCTGCTTCTTGACAATCTTGGCTCCGATGGTCGTCAGGTACTTGTCATCGAACGCGTCGATGACGAAGCGCCGGATGAGGCTGGTCTTGCCGACGGCCGGGTCGCCCAGTACCACTATTTTTTTCGAGAATTTCTTGGCTGCCATCATGTTTCAGGGCCTCTGGCGCACGACCCGGTTATCGTATTTAAGGAGTTAGTCGAACAAGTCTAACCACCCTCTAGTCCAAGCACTCCAGCAGCAGGTGACGCTGGCAGAGGCTCCAGTATTGCGGTGAAAAGCCTAAACCCACCCGGCACTGCAACCGCGATGCGCCCACGGCCGTTCCTGCTGCTGATTGCCAGCTTCGCGCTGGCGCTGATGGCGGCGGGGGAAGCGGATGCGGCAGGTCCGGTTGCAACAATCGATTCCATCGACCCCTCAGCGACTGAAGCAGGAACAACCGTGTTCTTCAATGGCTCCGGGTCTGACAGCGACGGCAGCGTTGTAGCATACGAATGGACATCCTCCATAGACGGGGGCCTGAGCGATGAGGAGGACTTCAGTATGAACAATCTCGGCGCTGGCAGCCACACAATCTCCTTCCGGGTGCAGGACAACGAAGGGGAATGGTCCGAATGGGATACCGCAGTACTGCTGGTAGGTGCTACACTGCTTGACTCGGACGAGTGGTCTGGAGACTGGTCTAACTCTGACGGTACCTGGAGCTGGACTCCCGGCAGTGGCTCGGGCAACCTGAACTCCGATAGTTTCTACGTCTGGAACAGCAAGCCGTTCCTGGTGGTCGAGGCTGCCTACGAGCTCGACACTGCCAAGGTGCAGGCACAGGTGCGAGCCGGCTCCAGCGGGCAGTGGTTCGATGTCCAGTGGCGCGAAGCGAGTGAAACCAGCTCGCTCTACGCCATCCCGGGCGCAGACTACACGACCCTGCCCGACAGCTGGACTGGCAGCAGCGAGTTCGAGGGGCAGGAGCGGCACACATTCTATGCCGACCTGGGTATGGTTGATGAAATATCTGACGGTAGTGGGTTGCAGGAACAATACATCGGTAATTGGATGCAAATTCGCCTGCGCGGCGTCTCCAACGACGGCAGCGGAACTTTCACAGCCTATAACTTGTTGGTAATGGGGTTGAACTCGTACTCCATGGACGTCAAGGAAATTACGCCCACTTCGCAGAAGGCGGAACCATCTAGCCAGCTTATCCCAGGCATCCGGACCTACACGGTCAAGGTGCGCAACCTAGGTGGCATCTCGGACTCCAGCGTAGTTGATTTCACTATCACCGCTCCGGACAACTCGTTTGCAACGCTCGACTGCCAGGGATGCCCCGGTGCAATCCTGAGCCACATCATGCAGCAGGGCCGTGAGACAGTGGTCGCCATCAAGCCTGTTTCCGGCAGCTGGGGCGGCAACCGAGATGGCCCCGCCGGCGGGGACCAGACCGCATACATCGGAACGGATGGTGTCATCACCTGGCCCAGCGGCACACAGGACATCACTAGCGCCCCTGGCTGGAGCATCAGCAACCCGACCAAGGCGAGCTGGAACGCCACCAGTGGCAAGCCCATGGAGCCGAGCGCGAGCGACTTCATGGACCCCGGCGCCATACTCAACGTGA
>JAKURS010000005.1 GCA_022449705.1 Candidatus Poseidoniia archaeon
GCGTCCCCAGCTCCTGGCGGTGAGCGAGGATACGGTCCATGAGTTCGAGATAGAAGCGCGCCGCCGCTACGCGGTCGCGGGGGCACCACCGCTGCTGGCTGAACGAGGCGATTACGTCGCGGGGGTCGCGTAGCATATGGATGAAACGCGCGCGAGGAAGCAGCTCGTGCAGCTCGCGCATGAAGAGCAGCGCCCAGGTCTCATCCAGGAAAAGCACCCGGCGGCGGGTGCTGCGCAGCAGCTCCGCGAAGAGCGTAGCAAGGTAGCCACCGAGCAGCTCGCGCAGCTGCTCCGCCCCCTGCGGCGGCGCGAACGCGACCTCGGGAGCGACTGTGTAGCTGGCGGTGCCAGGCCAGACACCGTCGTAGCTGAACTCTACCAGCGCGCGCAGCAGGCGGTGGTTATGGGCGCGGAAGCGGGGCAAGTGGCGCGCCAGCTCCCATCCTGCGTAGCGGCGCGGCGCGACCCAGCGGCCCCAGCCGCAGTGCAGCGCGAGCCAATCGGGAAGGTAATACACCACCTGCTCACGCTCCACGTCTGCCAGCAGCGCCCGCAGGCGCCTGAGGCGGTCATCAGCGAGGAAGGGAGACCAGGAAGTGGAGTGGCTGGTGTAGAAATCGATTATGCCTCCGGGGTCGAGCAGGAAGCGGATCTCGAAGGGCAACGTGTAAACCTCGGGATGGCGCGCGAAGACGCGCTTGAGCACGTTGGTGCCACACCTGCCAGTGCCACCGCAGAAGACCACCGCGACGCTGTTGGGAGCCACCCTGAAGCCGGACAAAACCGGTTCCGCGGTGGCCACTGCCGGGGTGTCTGTCATGGCTACGCCAAGGGGCACCTTGTAAAACATATTACACCACTTGACGCCTATTTTTGTCGACGTCCATAACCGTGCCCATTACCTCAACCTCCCGCTCCCCGTTGTCTTTCAGTTGCCTGAGCACTGACTAGATGTGTGTGCAACAGTAGGATGCGCCAGTCGACGCGCGCATATTCCGCTACGCTGCCGGTAGGAGTCCTAACCCCACAAAGTGGTTTTAGCCACCCCCGAATCGTGGCGTGATGTTCGTCGTCAGCGGCTCGACCCACCAGCGGCTCGGTGTCGCGCTGGCGCAGGAGGTCGGCGCCGAGTTCTGCGGCGTAATCAACAAAAGCTTCCCCGACGGGGAGCGCTACATCCGCATCCTGCGCAACGTCGCCGGCCATGAAGTTACAGTGGTACAAAACACCTTCCCTGATGAGAGCATCGTCGAGCTGCTGCTGTTGCTCGAGGCATTGCGCGAGGCGGGCGCGACGAGTATCACAACCGTAATTCCCTACATGGGCTACGCGCGGCAGGAGCGCACCTTCCAGAGGGGGGAGACAGTCTCGGCACGTGCCGTGGCGCGCCCAATCGGTGCGCTTAGCGATCGGGTCTTCACCGTCTCGGTCCACACCGACGAGGTACTTTCTTTCTTCGACTGCCCCGCGCAGGATGTCGACGGGCTGCAAGAAGCGGTGCGCTACCTGAAGGGGTTCGAGCCAGGACTAGTTGTCGCTCCCGACGAGGGCGCGCGCGGGTGGTGCGCGCGCGCCGCCCGGGAGCTGAAGGCGCCGCTACACATCATGTCCAAGACCCGTGTGGACGACCGCACGGTCGAGACCGACTCGGGCAAGGTAACGGTCAAGGGGCTGACGGTAGTAATTCTGGATGACATCATCTCCACCGGCGGTACCATCGCCTCGGCGGCGCGGCTGCTCAAGAAGGCAGGCGCGGGGCAGGTACTCGCGGCGTGCACCCACGGTCTGTTCATCGAGGACGCCGCCAACCGGCTCCGCGTTTGCGACGACATTCTCAGCTCCGATACGCTCGAAGGAATCTATACCCGCTACTCAGTTGCGCCCGCTATTGCTGCGGCGCTCTGATGCTCTGGGCCGGCCCGCTCCTGACCACGAATGGGTTCGTAGGCGGCTGGTTCGACCCTGAGAGTGGGAAAGATGGGGAGGGAGCGCCTCCCGGACCGGCAACGGAGGGGGTTATCCTGCCGCCATTCCGCAACTGCCACGCGCACCTGGGCGACACGCTGGCGCGCGGCGAAGCGCCCGATGAGTCGCTGGCGGAGCTAGTTGGTCCAAACGGCTTCAAACATCGCTGGCTCGCCGAAGCTGACGTCGCTGCCTCGATTACAGCCGGGCTGCGCGAGGCAGCCGGCAGCGGCACCGCACTGGTACTCGACTTCCGCGAAGGAGGCAAGCCGGGGCTGGAGCAGCTGGCGCGGGGCGCCACCAACGCGGGATGGAGTGTTGAGCAAGGCGCGCCGCAGGTAATCCCGTTCGGCCGCGCCGTCGGAGGCGGGCCGCTGCCGGGCCGCAATGCGGGGCTGCCCGGGCTAAAGGACTTGGCGCCCGGTGCGGGACACCGCATGGCAATCGAGGCACGCGTTGCCGGCGGCCTCGTGGCACTCCACTTTTCCGAGGCTGAGCGCGAGCCGGTCGATCTCATGCTAGAGCACGAGCCTGATATCCTGGTGCACCTCTGCAGCAGCAGCGAAGAGGACCTGCACGCCATCGCCGATGTAGGATTGGGGGTTGTAGTCTGCCCGCGCAGTAACGCGCGCTTCGGGTTGCAAACGCCACTGGAGGAGCTGCTAGCGCTGGGGATCGATGTAGGGCTGGGAACCGACAACGGCATGCTCTGCACGCTAGATATGCTAGCGGAGCTGCGCTTCTGCCGGGAGACCTTTCCTGACGTGGCACCGGAGGTGCTGCTGCAACTCGCCTGTCGGGGGCTGGATGAAACCCTTAAGAAGGCAACAGAGTGCGACCGCATCGTGAGCCTTCCGGACGGCAGAATTCTGCTTTCACCGTCCCGGGCCGACCCACTGGAAGCAGTCTTTGACCCACGCGCCAAGGTGCTCGCGACGAGGTTCACATGCGGGTGAAACAGGTGATGACCGTCCCGGTCATCTGCGCCGAGGTGCCGGGCAACCGCACCGATGTCCTGAAGCTGATGATTGAACACCACATCTCGGGTGTGCCGGTGGTCAGGGCGGGTACGATGGAGCTGGCGGGAATCGTCTCGCGCAACGACATCTTCAACAATACTCGCGAGGAACAAATTGTGATGGTGATGACAACGGATGTGGTCACCGTTACCCCCGGCACGACAGTCGAATCGTCCGCGCGCAAGTTCCTCGAGCACGGCTTCAACCACCTGCCGGTCGTTGCCGATGGCAAGCTTGTCGGCATCATCACCCCCACCAACCTGCTGCCAGTTATCGCCGAACGCGGTGGCGACTGGGCGGTGTGGGACTGCCTCGACAGGGGCTGCGTGCCGCTGCACGTTTCCACCCCCCTAGGAGCGGCGCTGCGCATTATGCGTCTTTCCGGGGCGCGGGCAATGCCTGTACTTGGCAAGCGGGGAGTGTTGTGCGGTATTATTACCGACCGCGACCTGTTTGACATCACCGACGTGCAAGAGGGAGTTACGGTGTCGGAAATGGGTGCCGGGGAGGATGAAGACCCCTGGTCCTGGGAAGGACTGCGTGATATCATGCGGGTTTACCACTCCGAGAAGAAGCTTCACCTGCCGGACGTGCCGCTGGAAGAGGTGATGGTGCGTGACGTCACGACTGCCTTTTACAAAAACCCGGTCCCTGATGTCGCCATGGTCATGCTCGACAATGACTACGGGCAAATTCCCTTGGTCGACGCCGGGGGAAAGCTGACCGGCATGGTCTACTGCCACGACCTGTTGAAGGTGCTGCTGCCAGAATGAATTTTCAGGAGGTGATGGCGCTCGCCAAGAGGCGCGGAATCCTGCAACCAGCATACGAACCCTACGGCGGCGTCGCCGGTTTTCTCGACTACGGGCCCGTCGGTGTGCGGCTGCGCCGCAAAATCACCGAGTTGTGGCGAAAGCACTTCGTGCTGGGATTCGGTGCACTTGAAATCGATAGCGCGCTCATCGGCCCTGAGCCCCTGTTCCGGGCATCTGGGCACCTCTCCGAGTTTGACGACCTGCTAGTTGAGTGTCTCGAGTGCAACAAACTCTATCGTGCGGACCTGCTGGTCGAGGGAGAGGGTACTCTTGATCGCCGAATACTCGCCGATGCTGTCGCCGGGAAGAAGTGTGAAAGTTGCGGTGGCAAGTTCGACGTGCCACGGCCGTTCAACCTGATGTTCTCCACGAGCCTTGGCGCCGGCCGCGGCACTCCTGGCTACCTGCGGCCCGAAACAGCACAGGGCATCTTCCAAGCTTTCCCGTGGCTGCTACGGCAGAATCGAGGCAAATTACCGCTGGCCGCAGCACAGGTTGGGCGCGCCTTCCGCAATGAAATTGCACCGCGACAGGGGCCGTTGCGGCTGCGTGAGTTCACACAACTCGAGCTGGAACATTTCTTTCTGCCTGGTGCGGAACCTGAAATACCAAAGCGACTGGCAAAGATGGAAGTGCGGCTGGTTCCGGTGAATGGTAGTGCCGGCACGGAAACAATCGCTGATTTGGTTAAAGAGGATGTAATTGGTTCGTCACTGGTCGCTAGCTACATCGCGTGCGCCTGGAAGTTCATCACCGCTTGCGGCGTGCCCGCCGGCAAATTGCGCTTTCGGCAACACGGGAAGCATGAGATGGCACACTACTCCAGTGAATGCTGGGATGGTGAGGTTGAAACTTCGACCGGGTGGGTCGAGGTGGTTGGTATTGCACACCGCTCAGACTACGACCTGAAAGCACACGGCAAGGCCAGCAGCCGTGAATTCCGCGCGCCAGTGCCGGGTACTGGGAAGAAAATTAACACGTGGTTGCCTGACAAGGGAGCTATCGGGCAGAAATTCAAGTCCGAGGCTGCGAGTGTGTTGGAGCAGCTGGTCGAGGGGGCAGCCCCTGGAGTCGAGGTGGGGGTAAGTGGTACGACGCATGCACTGGGCAGAGAATATTTCCGGCGTGTCTCGGCTACTGAACCAGAGATGATCTATCCTCATGTTGTTGAGCCTTCATTCGGACTGGACCGATTGCTTTACTGTATTCTGGAAACAACTTGGCGCAGTGAAGGTGACAGGGGGTGGCTAGCGCTGCCCGAAATGCTTTCACCGTACTACATGCTGATTGCACCACTCATGGCGCGTGACGGTCTGGATGAAAAAGCACGTGAAATCCACGCGGCTGCTATGTTTGATGGTGTCGATGTCTTCTACGACGAAAAAGGGTCCATCGGTAGACGCTACGCTAGAGCTGACGAAATTGGGATTTCCAGAGCTTGTACCGTAGATTATCAGACTTTAGAAGATAAAACAGTGACTATACGCGACAGGGATTCGACCGAGCAACAACGCGTCAGCATAGATTCTATTTTCTAGGGAAATGGTCATGATTCTGCTGTTTATTGCCAAAAAAACATCTGGTACCATCGGTTTTTGTACGGAAACTATGTTACCATAGTTTCGTGGGGGAGACCCCTTCGTTTCGTGTGGAGTCTTTTCTTTTCTTTTATTAATATATTCTCTAAAAAATATAAATTAAATAAATTAGTATATAAAAAATATATATTCCACACGAAACAAAGGGGTGTGTGTTACTCATCTTTTAGCATTGGTTGTATAGTTTCTAATCTCACGCACATCAGTTTCATGACTTTAGCTAGGTTCTTTTCGTTATCAAATTCATTTTCTATTGATGCTTTCCCACTAACAGCCGTGATTAGTAATGGTAAGCAGCGTGTCAATTCATCCACGATAGTTACATGTGCGGTACGTGCTGTACGTGAGAGCGGGTTAAGATCAATTGCGATAACTTGCTTACCCAGATTAACCAGTGCCTGGCAGCGATCACCATCCTCAAGCGGTACAAGCACGACATCCGCTTCACCGATGCCGGTACGACAGCATTTGGCACGCTCGGAAGCGAGGCCTGGGATATGAAAGTTCGGTTTTTCTCCCAGTGGTTCGATACCAGCTTTACGCAGTATTGCCGCCAGTCCCGCCACTCGCATAGGGGAGCGATGGAACAGGTTTACTTCCACCCGCGCCGGGATAACGATTGCTAGTTCAGCAATGGCAGGAGCCGCCAGTACTATTGTATTTCCGTTTGCCGAGATAACTGGTCGCTTGGCGTTACAGAGCAATCCTGCAGCAGCGTTGATGGCACGATGCGCCGGTCCGGTCGTCCGCTCACCCAGCAAGTAGTCGAAAGCCTCGCCTCGGCCATGCGCGATCAGGCCAGCGCCGGCAATCAGCTCACCAGCAGCGACCAGCTTTTCTCGCGTGATTAGTGACTGGTAGCGTGGATGGTCTTTCGGAATTCTGCCCACAGCACCCCAATCAGGGACGATAAGATTATTTTGGTGGGATTGTTACCAGGGTGTTCCAGTTCAATTTGCCGCGTCTGGTTGCCGTGCGAGCAGTTTGTGAAACGTGCCTGTTGGTGGCAGACACACCGGGCTCAACAAGCAAATACTATGGCTGTTGTTGAAGGACCCGCAAGCCAATAACTGGGTGTCCTGTGACATTCCATGAGCCAGGCAGCCATCGCTCAGCTGGAACAGATTGCGGATCGCATCCACAGGCAGCTTGTCAGGGGACAGGTTCCCGAAATGCAGATTCCAACCCGTAGCAAGTCAAACATAATCTTCGATGACCGACAGCAGGTCTGGAAATACGGCAGTGCTAGGACCACCCGCACGGCCAAGAAACTGGATGGAGCGTATATGCTGCTGCGCACCACCTACCTGCTGGACTTCATCCGCGACATGGTCGGGCAGCAGAAATCTTCAACGTTGAGGGAGCTGTACTATATCTCCGAGGGATGGGAGCTGGGCAAGTTTCATTCGCAGGACGAGTCAAACAAGCTAATTGAGGATCTGGAAATCGTGACTAGTTTCCAGCGCGAGGACTTCAAGATTCGTCCCGAGGAGGATGGTGCTAAGGTGCTGGGAAACCTGACGCTTACGGAAATCAATCGCAAGGGAAAGCAAATGCGTATCAACTGCCGCGACGACGTAGGTGACACCGGCTACGGCATTCCCTACAATGTCGAGCCGGGGAAAATCACCTTCAACAACTTCGGCGACGCACGCTGCATCATGGCTATTGAGACCGGCGGCATGTTCGACCGGCTGGCCGAGAATGGGTTCGACGAGACCCACGGTGCCATCCTAGTCCACATCAAGGGGCAGCCGGCACGTTCGACGCGGCAGTTCTTGCGACGGCTGCAGCAGGAATCCGGGCTGCCACTACTGGTCTTTACCGACGCCGACCCCTGGTCTTACCGCATCTACGGCTCGATTGCCTACGGCGCAATCAAGACTGCGCACATTTCGCATGTGCTAGCCACCCCTTCAGCACGCTACTTGGGTGTCACGCCTTCGGACATCTCGAACTATGACTTACCGCACGACGGCCTGACTGAGCGCGATCGGCAGGCGCTGAAGGCGATGCGCAGTGACCCCCGCTTCGCCGACGATTACTGGAGCTCTGAAATCGAACTGCAGCTGGAACTGGGGCTCAAGGCTGAGCAGCAGGCGCTCGCCAAGTACGGCCTCGACTTCGTGACCGACACTTACCTGCCGGAGAAGCTAGCTGAGATTGGCCTCTGAAGTCCTAGTTCCCGAGAATCCGGTACATCCCGGTGCTGCATTTGGGGCAGGTGCCCTTCATCGCCTTGCGGCCGTTCTTCATAGTGACCTTCTCAGGGCTGGACATGATTCTCTTGGCTTTGCACTTGACGCAGTAGGCTTCCGTCATGGCCGTCGCACGCCAGTGTAGTATAAAAATCGATTCCCTCGACGAAAAAACCGGTTTTCAGGGCTTTAGCAGCGCATTGACTTTCCCGGCGAGCACGTTGTCGTGGTTGAGGGGCTTTAGCGGCTGCGTCGCCCGATACCCCTAAAACTGGGCGGCAGTGGCGCTGCGTGGACCGGCGCATCATGCTGGCCGTAGCGGCAATCTTGGGCGCATCGCTGCTCCTGCCTGTCGGGAGGCAGTTCTGGCTCGACTATTTCGTCGCTCCTATCGTGGCCGACGCCACCGGCACCACCGGTGCGCGCTACAACCTCTACAATACCGTGGCTTACGGTGCGCTCTTCTACCTCGGCTTCCTCGGCGTTGAGCGGAAACTGCGCGAGCTGGATATAGCGGTCAACGGGCGCTTCCTGCTGGCGGCGACGCCACTGGTGCTGCTAGGCGGCGCGGCGCGCGCGCTTGAGGACGCCGGCCTCTTCGCGCCGCCGGTGCAGTATCTCTTCATCTCACCCATCATCTACCTGCTGCTAGGTGCCGGCGCCTTCCTGTTGCTGTGGGGGGGTGCCGCGCTGCGCGATTCTACGCTGCCGCCACTGCCGGCCGGGCTGGCGCTGGTCGCGTTGGCCGTTGGCGGCTACGGTGCCTGGTGGCTCTTCGCGCCGCCGGGCTGGGTGCATCCGGCCGCTTGGGCATTGCTGGTGCTCGCCATCACCGCGGCGGTAACGGAGTTCCGTGGCAGCCGCCCACTGCGCGACCCGGTCGAGCTGTTCGGCCTGGGCAGCGGGCTGGCACTGCTACTGGTGCTGCTGCAGCTGGCGCAGTTCGACGCCCCGCACGGCGAGGTGCTGTTCGAAGTGCCATTGCTCGCGCTGGGGCTGACGCTTGCTGTCTCGGGCGTGGCGTGGCTCAAGGCCGAGCGCGGCGTGCCGCATCCCGGCTTCGTGCTCTGCACCCTTTTTCTGGGCTGGTTGGCGCTGGCGGCGGGCGGCGGCCACGCCTTTTGGCTGGTGCTGGCGGCGTTCGGCTGCCTTGGGGCAGCACTGCGCTTCCCGCTGCGCAAGCTGCGCGCGCTACAGGCGGTGCAGCGACCGGAATACCTAGCGCTTTACTTCGCACACTTCCTGGATGGATCGGCGACCTGGCTTGGCATCGACCGCTACGGCTATGTTGAGAAACATGTGCTGCCGTCGGGTGCCATCGATTACTTTGGGACTGCGGCGGTGATGCTGCCGCTCAAGTTCGCGGTCGTGAGCGCGGTCATCTGGGCGCTCGAGGCGGAGCGCGAAGAGATTGACCGCCACATGCGCTACCTGCTGCTGCTGTTTCTGATGACGCTGGGGCTGGCGCCCGGGACACGCGATATTCTGCGGCTGGCGCTGGGCACATGAATTGGCGGCCGCCAAAAATTATATAAATTGTGTGGCTGCCTTTGATGACCTGACCACAACGGGATGTGTAATAATGGGCATGGAACGACAGATATCGGTAATGTTGAAGAACAGCCCCGGCCAGCTGGCCGCCGTAGGCAATGCGTTGACTGACGCCGGCGTGAACATCATCGCGCTCTCGGTCGTCGACGCCAGCGACCACGCCGTGATGCGGCTGGTGACAAGCGACTGGGCGGCGACCCGTAAGGCGCTCGAGGGGCTGGGTCACAGCACCGTCATGAACAAGGTGCTGGCTATCGAGCTCTCGCACCAAAAGGGCGCGCTGGCAGCGGCGTCCGCAAAACTGGCGAGCGCAGGTATCAACATACACTACATTTACGGCTCCGCCGCGGGTCGCAAGTCGGTTCTGGTGGCACACGTCTCGAACCTCAAGGCTGCGCAGAAAGCACTCGGCTGAGGGAACCTTTAAAGGAGCGGTTCAGGTCGCAAAGCCACATGCGTGCGCTTGCGGCTCTCACGACTATCCTGCTCCTGCTGTCGCTGCTGCCTAGCGACACGGTGCGCGCCGCCGAGCCGGACTACGGCAGCGGCGAGTTCCACGAGCTCAACCTATACTTCTACGGCGACCTAGATGACGGCAGCGGCAGTTTCAACACTACCGCGCCAGCAAGCGACAGCGACACCGAGAGCGACTGCCCGCAAGACGGAAACCGGCTTGGGGCACCACCTGGAAACAGCCGGCAGTGGGAGGATGTTGGCAGCTGGTACAGCCCCGAGCTGGTGACTAACGTCACCGTACGCGGTGAGGTCCCTTTCGAAATATGGGCGAAAGCCACCTCCGGCTCGGTCAAGGATGTGCAGTTCCGGGTTACCCTGGCAGTACCTGGTGCCGGTTTCCTGCAGAGCGATACCGAGGCGCGTACTGTTAATGACAATGCCACTCACTTCTCAACCAGTTTCTCGCTCGACGGCGAGTTCCAGCTCGACCGCAACCAGACCATCCGGGTCGATCTGGAATACTCTGGCGGTGATGACTTTGTCATCACAGACCCCTTCGGCTCTCAGGATGACAACCAGATTGTAGTACTTACCTCCAGTTACAACCACTCGGCCGGCATCGCAATGGAGATTGACCACTTCCGGAGCGAGTTCCCTAGAATTGAGGTAGACCACTCTCGCAGTGTAGTGAAAGTGGAAACTTGGTTGCTCTCTGCCTTTGGCAACGATGACCTGCAGTCCGGAACTTGGGAGCTGGAAGTCGGAGGTGTTAGCACAGGGACTTCCGCCACGGTTGGTGATGGTATCTTGCTGGATGATGACGGAGAAGGCTTGCGCGTGGGGTGGGAGTGGGCCTACGGCGCCAGCGGCGCACCGAGCGATACTTACCTACTGACAGCTAGCTGCGGCGACATCCAGGGCAACCAGTGGGAGAGCACTGGCGATGAGAAGCTGCACTTGGTGGTGCAGCAGCATCAGCTGGACAACATCCTCAGTTGGGAGGATGTGGCGGTGAATGGCCTGGTCAACTCCAGCAGCGTCGTTGAAGGCAGCGATTTCACCCTTACCGTACTGGCGCGCACTAGCGGCGACGCTGCCATCAATGGTTACCCGCTCACCGTGGATGTCTACTACAGTTTCGAGGGCGGCGAGTTCATCCTGCTGGAGGATGACTTTGCCTGGCTCTCGCCTGGCCAGAGCGAGGAGTTCACCTTCACGTTCAACTTCGACCGGGCCGGCAGTTACATGCTGCGCGTGGTGCTGGACGATGGCGACCACGCCGTCGAGACCGACGAAACCAACAACGTAATTGAATACTCGCTCACGGTCGGGCAGGAACTGGAGCAATCGCTGACCGGCGACTGGCTCGACCGCCTCAGGGAGGAGGACACCCTGACACTCGGCATCGCTGGCTTTGCCGTGCTGGTTATCCTGGGGGTCTTGATGGCACTGCGCCGCTCCTCCCGGGGCGACGATATGGAATGGGACGATGACGACGAATTCTGACCTGCGCTACCCCCCCGCCGACGAGACGCACTACGTCTACGACAAGGAAGCCATCGGCGAAGGTGCGCGGTACGGTGAATCGACGGTCGGCAACGTTAAGTCGCGCACTTGTCGCGGCTGCGGCCAGCAGTTCAACTGGGCCTTCAAGGTCGGCAACGCGATGACCCATTCGGTGCCGGAAGGCGTCGCGCACGCGGTCGACAACGGCGCCAGCCGCGGTTACTGCTCCATCGAGTGCTTTATGGCGGGCGACGGTGACCTCGAGCAGGCGACCCTCGACCGCGACCGCGCCGGAATCTGGGAGTTGGCGAAGCGTAACTGGTTTGGGTTGAAGGTGCTGCGCGGGCTGGGGCGCTAGTCGCGAATTCCGTCTTCCAAGATTTGTACCACTGCTTCCCCGTCCGGGAGGTGCGGCGAATCAACGAGGCGGAAGATGCGTTTGCCCGCTTTACCGCGCCGGATGTAGATCCGGAATTTCGAGGTGTGGCCGACGATGTGGCCGCCAATTGGCCTGGTCGGGTCGCCGAAGGCGAAACCATCCGGCTTGGAGAGCACTTGGTTGGTGACTGCCACCGCGGCGTTATGCTCGTCTGCGAATCTGTTCAATGCCTCCATATGACTACTGATTTTGCCCTGTCGTTCGGCTAGCGCGCCGCGGCCGATATACTCCGATCGGAACGCGCCGGTCAGTGAGTCGACCGCCAGCAGCCGGATTGGCCGCTCCTCGGCCAGTTGCTTGACTTTATCGACCATCAGCATTTGCTGGTGTGAGTTGTAGGCGCGACCGACGTGGATGCGCGCAAGCGCTTCATCAGGGTCCAGATCAAGCGCCTTTGCCATCGAGATGATGCGCTCGGGACGGAAGGTATTCTCGGTATCGATAATCGCTGCTTCCCCATTCAGGCCCCCCTGCTCCTCCGGCAGCTGTACAGTCACTGCCAGCTGGTGGATAATCTGCGTTTTACCCGAGCCGTATTGTCCATAGAATTCGGTGATTAATTGCGTCTCGACGCCGCCGCCGAGCAGCGCGTCCAGCTCGCTGGAGCAGCTGGTCAGCTTGCCTACGGTCTGCCGTTTCTCGAGCAGTTCTGCCCCCGTCAGGATTCCGCCAATATTGACCATATCGAGTGCGGCATAGATGATCTCAGCGCACTTAGAATTACCAACACCAGCAGCCTCGCCCAGGCGCGAGGGTGTTTGAGTCGCAATCGATTCGAGGGTACGGTATCCTGCACTTCGTAGTTTTTCGCCGATGGCGGGGCCGACCCCGGGGAGGTCCTCGATGCTGGCTTCAGTCATCTTTGGCCATCCGTTCGCGCAGCCAGTCGAATTCATGTGGGTCTTCCCAGCGTGGCTCGAGCGACGCCAGGAACTCGCGCACTGACTCACTCAGCATCAGGCCACCCGGAAGCGGTTGAAAGCCGGCTGGTAGGTCAGCCCCTGGTCGTTGAGCGAATCGAGCAGCTCGTCGAGCCTCGCAGTGTCGATGCCCGCTGCGACAGCGTTGTCGCGGAGCTCGTCGTAGAGTACTCCTTCACCCTGGTTGTCCAGCGTTGTAATCAGGTTCAGCACCGCCGCCTCGGCGTCCGTGTCGCTCGCTGGCTCCTCACCAGATGATTCTTCAGCAGTGGCCGCCGCAGCAGTGGGCACTTCCATAGCCCCTGCGGTCTCGAACTCGCCGGTGAAGGGTGGTGGTTCGGCTAGGGCGGTGGTGGGCGTCTCCCCGCTCAGGTTTTTCAGGCAGTCGTAGAGCAGCCCGGCGTATGACTCGGTCGAGACCGTTTCGTACTTTTCCTGCGCCAGTGCCAGCCCTTCACGCTCGCGCGCGCCCAGCTCTGGTTCACTCGCGTCGGCTAGCGCTTGAGCGCCCTTCAGGCGGCGCATCAGTGAGTTGCATGCCTTGACCGCCCAGACCGAGACCTCCTGCTCGCTCACCTCGCGGAGGTTCTCCGGCTGGACGCTGACGAAGACAGCGTCACTGTCGTCGGGTGAGTAGGAACGGACACGCCCGACAGCAATTACGTGGCTGGGAGCCTCTATATGCGACAGCGCTGCGGCGCCTTCCGGGTTGTACTGTCCGGCGCGCAGGTAATAGGTATCGCCGTTGGGGTCGACCATGCGTGCCAGGTAGAATGGGTCATCCTCGCTACCGCGATTCTCGACGCTGGTCAGCACCCCGCCGATGAGCACCCGCGAGAGTTTGGATCCCATTTCGGAGATGAGGTAGGTGGGTGAGTATTCGCGGTCCTCGACGTGGGTCTCGCGCGCCCGCGAGAGCTCCTGCGCCAGAACTGGGAGCGCCGGTTCCCTGCGGCGCGCCATTAGGCCTCCAGCGCCGCCAGGAATTGCCTGGCGACGGACGGCACGTCCAGGTTGTGGGCCGGTTCGCACTTGCGGGCGAAGAACATCAGCCCGTAGTCATCGGAGCGGGTGAATCCCTCGACCTTGAGCGGCTTGAGCAGCAGCGCTTGTTCCAGATCATCAGTAAGGGTTTCGGGGGTATAACTTTCGCGCACCAGTTCCAGGCACGATTCCAGGTCACGCCCCAGCACTTGCTCGGTAAGCTCGCGATTCAGGAACAGCTGTAGTGCACCGGTACCGTCGTCAAACAGCAGCTTGGTGCGCAGGTCGGGTGTGCCCTGCTGCTTGCCGTGCACCATGCACTGGCCGCTGCGTAGCACCCGGTTGCACTCGGGGCAGCGGAAAATGAGACCGCTTCCCTCGCGTACTGCCAGCACATGGCCTTCCAGAATAGCGTCGTTGGCGCCACCCCGCTCATCGAGCGTCTCGACCGTGTAGTGGGTTCCCCCCTCCAGCTCCTCCGCCGCTGGCAGTTCAGCCTCGCTGCGTGCTACGGCGCTGTTCTCGTTAATCTGCAGTTCGGGGATTCCGCGCCAGTCGCGCACGTAGGTGTTATCGACGGAATAGATTTCCCCGGCTTGCAGGCCGTGGTCATGCCAGGCGGTGAAGCGGCAGCTGCCGCTGGCGTCGGCCAGCGTCCCACTCCAGAGCGTCTTCGGCTCGTCCCGCACGGTCACCTCGCGTTCCTCGATGTCGAGGATGCGTACTGTAAGCGAAACAGATCCCATACCACTGCGCAGTCCCGCCACGTCGGACGCGGTCGCGCTTCCCCGATCGCTTCCCGCTACAGGGATTTCAAGCGCTTCCAGCGCAGCGTCTTCGACTTCACGCAGGCGGCAGCGGTCGCCCAGGTTAAGGTCAACCCGGTCGTTCCAGCCCTTGGTGTAGGCATTAGCTACTTCGAGCACGGTTCCCGGCTCGAATGTGAACTCTTCGCGCCAGACGGTGTAGCGCAGTGTCGCACTGCCGTCGGTCATATCTCCCTCGAAGATGGTACGCTGTTCACCATCCTTCAGGGTGATTTCCTTCGGAAACACAGAGACGACTTTGGCGCGGAAGCTGACTGCCTGCTCGTCTGGTGCGATGTCGGCCAGCCGCTTGTGCGGACTAGCCTGTAACGCTCCCGGATTGCCGTAGTGCTTCCTGACGATGGCTTCCTTGGCGGTTGACAGATCTATGCCGTAGGCCTCCACATACTGCCGCAGTTCCTCGACAATAGTGGCGTGGTCTAACTTGTCTTCCAGGGCCTTGGCAATGTCCTTGACATGCGGCCCAAAATCGGTTTCGTTTGCTTGCATTGGAGTTCCTCCTTGAGTTTCATCCCGGACTCCATCCCAGGATAGTCACCTACCCCACTAGGGGTTATAAACTTAACCCCTTTCAAGTTAAATCACCTTTTTGGGTAATATCCTTTTGTGGTGAAAAACCGACCTTGCAGGTGTGAGTCAAGCGTTATATGGTGAGCAGCCTCGGCGCAGCCAATGAAGGTGGATGAACTGACCCCGCGCAGCAGCCGCGTAAATATGCCGGTCAAGGTACTTACGCTGGACGAACCGCGCGATATTGAGAGTGGCGGCAGGGTTTGCGAGGGGCTGGTAGGTGACGAAACCGGCACAATCGTAATGAGTTTCTGGAATGAGGAGTGTGATCAGGTAGAACTGGGTAAGACCATCTGGCTCAGCGACGCGCGCGCGACCCTGGTGCGCGGCTCGCTCCGACTCAGCCTCGGCAAGTATGGTTCACTAGGCGAGGGCGACCGCGAGGTTGAGCACGTGCGCGAGGATTTGAACATTTCTGACCTGGCGTACGCGATGCCGAGGCCGGACCGCGGCCGTGGTGGCCGTGGTGGCGGCCGTGGTGGCGGTGGCGGGGGCAAGTGCTTCAACTGTGGCAAGCCGGGCCACATCTCCCGCGACTGTCCCGATGGTGGTGGCGGCAAGGGCCGCGGGAACTGTTTCAACTGCGGCAAGCCGGGCCACATCTCCAAGGACTGCCCCGAGCGGGGGAGCTGAGCTGGCGCGGCGCGGGCGGCATCGCAGACGCGGCCCCAAGAAAGCGCAGCCGCCACGGCGCAAGGAGAAAAAGCCACAGAAGAAGCAGAGGCGGCAGCGCATGCTCAACCCTGCACGGCGTACCGAGACCATCTACTTCCTGAACGAGGTGCTGCAGGATGCCGGGCTGGGTGAGAAGGAAATCGAGCCCTTCATAGCGTCGCTGGTGGCACGCGCGACGCGCGAGACGGTGGGAGACGCAATCGATTTCATAGATGATAAAGTCGAGGAGGGCTTCCTCGACCCGGAGAAAAAGGAGAAGCTGCTGAGCATCCTGAACCGGTTTGCCGTAATGCGGTGAGCTTTTTTACCGGTCTACGTGCGGCCGGTTCCGATGGTGGTCGAAGAGGAGGCAGCCAACGCGGTTTCCCCGGACGAGGAGCAGCAGCCCGAAGCGGGGCCGCTGCGCCAGCCGATTGTGGCGGTGCTGGGGCACGTTGACCACGGAAAAACTTCGCTGCTCGACTGGGTGCGTGGCACCACAGTAGTAAGCCGCGAGGCTGGGGCAATTACGCAGCACATCGGTGCGACCGAGGTGCCGTTCGAAACCATTACCGACATCTGCGGCGCATTGCTGCCGGAAGAGAACATCCGGCTCCCCGGGCTACTCTTCATCGATACGCCGGGCCACCATTCCTTCAGCACGCTGCGCGCACGCGGAGGGCAGCTGGCGGATTTGGCGGTGCTGGTAGTTGATATCCGTGAGGGATTCAAACCACAGACCGTAGAGTCACTGCAAATCCTGCGGCGGGCGAAAACACCATTCATAGTGGCGCTCAACAAGCTGGACCGGCTCCCCGGCTGGCGCACTCGCAAAGAGCCGTTCCCCGCCAGCCACGCCAGACAGTCGACGACGGCACAGGAGGCGCTCCAGGAGCGCATCTGGGAAGTCGTGCGCACCCTGGGCGGTCACGGCTTCGACGCAGCGCTCTTCACAGAGGTACAGGATTTCCAGAAGACGATTGCGCTGGTGCCCACTTCGGTGAAGCAGAGCGGTGAGGGCGTCCCGGAGCTGTTCATGCTGCTGCTGGGGCTGGCGCAGCGCTACCTCGAAGGCAGACTTGCATTGCACCCCGGCCCCGCTGAGGGCACGGTGCTGGAAATTAAGGAGGAACGCGGCCTCGGGAGGACGCTGGGGGTCATTATCTACAACGGTATCCTGCGTGACAGCGACACGCTGGTAATCGGCGCGACGCCCGAGCCGGTGGTGACGCACGTGCGCAGCCTGTTACAACCGCGGCCGCTGGATGAAATACGTGACCCGCGCCAGCAGTTTGACACGGTCAGCGAAGTCAGGGCTGCTGCCGGCCTCAAGGTGGTCGCACCCGACTTGGAGGGCGTGATTGCCGGCGCGCCCTTCTACGGGGTCCCGCAAGGCGACGACGTCGCTCCGGTTCTGGAGCGGCTGGCGGGGGAAATGGAGTCCAATGTCACGCTCGCTGATCGTGGGTTGGTCGTGCGCGCCGACGCTATTGGCTCGCTCGAGGCACTCGCCTTCGAGTTGCAGGCGGCCAGTGCGCCAATCATGCGTGCCATGGTGGGGGACGTCTCGCGCCGCGACGTGCGGATTGCCGAGACTGCGCCGATCGAGCAACGCGCTATCCTGGCGTTCGGCGTCAACGTGCTGCCCGACGCCCGCGAAGCGCTGGTTGAGAGCGAGGTGAAGCTCTTCGAGGCCGATGTGGTTTACCAGCTGGTTGATGAGTACAATGAATGGCTCGAGGAACTGAAGCGCGAGCAGGCCCGGACTTTGCGCGAGGAGTTCCCGCACCCCGGCAAGTTTGAGTTCCTCGAAGGGCATATCTTTCGCACACGCGACCCCGCCGTCTTCGGCGTGCGCGTACTGGCAGGGCGCATCATGGTCGGCCAGAAAGTATTGCGCCCTGACAACCGCGTTATCGGTCGCATTCGCTCGATGCGCTCGGGGGAGCAGGGTCTGAAGGAGGCAACGCAGGGTGACGAAGTTGCTATTGCCGTGACCTCGGTCACGGTCGGCCGGCAGGTAAATGAGGGCGATATCCTTTATATAGAGATGGATGAGCGCGACGTTCTGCGCCTGCGCGAGGAAAACGTGAAACTGACGCCTGACGAGGAGGATGTTATCGGCGAGCTGCAGCGCCTCAAGAAGGGAGATTCGCCTTTCTGGGGGCGTTAAAGCCACGCACCAGCGCCGGCACTGCGCTGCTGGTACAGTGCCGCATATATCTCGGCAGGAAACGGCGGTAAGGACGGTGCCCCAGCCGGTTGTCGTAGAGCAGTATCACGCCACGGTCTGTTTCGCTGCGGATACAGCGTCCGGCCGCCTGCAGCACACGGTTGAGCGCTGGGAAGGTCTGTGCATACTGGCGTCCCTTCCCGTCGCCGAATTTTCGCTCGAAATATTCTTCAAGCTTCTTCTGCTCGATCGACGGCGGCGGCACCGGCACTCCGACTACCGCCACCGTGGAGAGCAGGTTGTTGGGATAGTCGACCCCTTCGCCGAAGATTCCCCCCATCACCGCCAGCAGCAGCGCGTCGCGCTGCTGCAGTCTGCCGAGCAGCGCCGTCCGCTTCGCCGGGGATGCACCACGCTCCTCGAGCAGCAATGTCTTACCATGCTCGCCGAGCCGGCTGGCGACGTCGTCGCGCAGCGCGTAGCTGGGGAAGAACACCGCAACGTTGCCTGGCGTGGCTTGCGCCACGGCGGTCAGCGACGCTGCCAGCTTGCGGTAGAGTGGGTCGCCGCGGTTGCGGTAGAGCGTCGATACATCGTCGACGCAGAGCAGCAGCCGGTTTTCGGGTGGGAAAGGTGAGCTGTAGGTCGCCTTGCGGGACTTTTCGGCCTCGAGCCCGAGCAGGTCGCGGTAGAAGCTACGCGGCCGCAGCGTTCCCGACATCAGCACCGACGCCCGCACGGCGCGGAAGACCGGCGCGCTGATTGACGCCGGGTCAAGCAGCCGCAGCGAAAGCTTGCGCTGCCATGGCTTGTCGCCGCCGTGCGCCAGCCGCAGGTCGCCCCCCTCCTTCAGGAACCGCCAGTGATGCAGGAAATCCGCCACGTCTCCCATGCGCGCCACCTTGCCACGCTGCAGCCGCCGCTGCGCTGACCGCTCGAGCTGGCGCAGGAAGCCGTCTAGGTCGGTCAGCTTCTGCTTCAGCGCCGCGTCGAGCATGCGGCTGACGCTGCCGCCGTCGATTTCCTTCTCGCCTTCGTGCCCAGTCAGGTTCTCAACCAGCCGCTCCAGGATTGAGAGCTGCGCACGCAGGGCACGGCCCGCCTCGCGCTGTGCCTCGCGGACGCGCTGCAGCGAGAGCGTCGGAGACGCAGCAAAGCGGATGCGGTCGGGGAGGTTATGCGCTTCGTCAACGATGAGCAGCACCTCCTCCAGCGGCCGCTGAATACGCTCCCACACCACTTCTGACCACGGCGTGAAGAGATAGTTGTAGTCGCACACCAGCACGTCGCATTCCTGCGCCGCCTCGAGCGCGACGCGGTGCGGGCACTGCACCTCCTCGTGGCAAAGCGCTTTCAGGTCGGCGGCCGAGAGCGGCGCCTCGAATACTTGCGGCAGGAAGTCGGGATGGAAGCCGGCGTGGTAGCGGCAGTCGTCGTTGCGTACCAGTGCGGTGCAGACCGCCTGGAACACACCGTAGCGGCTCTCGTCAAGGTCGTCACGCGGGCACATGTCCTGCTTGGAAATCACGTCGACGATTTTCAGCGGCTGCTGCGCGTGAATCAGCTTCAGCGTCTCGACGAAAATTGCGTGCTGCGTCTGCCGCGACGTCAGCGCGACTACCAGCAGCCCCCGCTCGCGCGCGACCTCGATTGCGGCAGTCAGCGCCGCGGCGGTCTTTCCTAGCCCGGTGGGCGCGTGCGCCAGCAGGTGCTTACCAGCAGCAAACGCGGCACGGCAGTCGTCCAGCATCGCATCCTGCCCCTTGCGGAGCTCCGGGAACGGGAACAAGGAGCACCCCACGCCGCCGGGGCAAAAAGGCTCTTTATGCCGCCCATAGGGAGGTATGAAGGAAATCGTCAAATCGTCTCGCGCGCCGCCTCCAATCGGCCCCTACTCGCAAGCTGTCGCTGACACCGGGCTGCTCTTCATGAGCGGACAGGTCGGCCGCAAGCATGACGTCGCGACGCTGGAAGAGGGCGTCACGGCGCAGACTCGCCAAGCCATTCGCAACCTGCAGGCAGTGCTGGCGGAGCGCGACCTTTCGCTAGCGGACGTAGTCAAAACCACGGTTTTCCTGGCTGACATGGAAGACTTCGGTGCGATGAATGGAGTTTATATGGAGATGTTCGGGGAAGACGCGGCGCCGGCACGCTCCACCGTCGAGGTGTCGCGGCTGCCGCTGGATGCGCTGGTAGAGATAGACGCTATCGCGGTGCTGCTCCAGTAAATGGACGCCGCCCACCGCGCAATCGCCTGGATGCTGCTCGCCAGCCTGGCGTTCGGCACCGGCAGCGCGCTGGTGAAGTGGACCGCCGGCCACGCCGGGGTCGCGACGGTGATTTTTGGCCGTAGCCTGGTAATCACGCTGGCACTGCTGGCATGGTCACGATTGCGCGGGGCGTCGCTCCACGTCGGGGACCGCCGCCGCATGCTCTGGCGCTGCACTGCCGGGCTGTCGGCAATGGCGTGCTACTTCTACGCGGTGCAGCAGATATCACTCTCGAACGCGGTGACGCTGCAGTACACCGCGCCGCTCTTCGTCGCACTCTTCTCCGGGGCGATGCTGCGCGAGCGCGTCTCGCCACTGGTTTACGGCTGTATCGCGCTCTCGTTAGTCGGCACCGTGCTGATTGTCTCGCCGTCGCTGCGGCAGGTTGAGCCGGGTGCGCTGGTCGCGCTGGTCTCGGGTGTGCTGTCGGCGTTTGCCTACCTCGCCGTGCGCGGCCTGCGCACCAGCGCGTCGCCTGACGGGGTGGTTTTCTGGTTCGCGCTCTTCTGCACGGTAGTGACCCTGCCGTTCGCCGCCGCTGAGCTACCGCAGCTGGCGCTGCTGGAAGCGCTCGCCATTGTCGGCGTCGGCATCTGCGCCGGCGTCGGCCAGACCGGGATGACGCGCGCCTACCAGGCGGCGCGCGCAGCCTACATCGGCGCCTTCTCCTACGCGACGGTGCTCATCGGCGGGATTTACGGTTGGCTGCTCTTCCAGCAGTCGCTCGTCTGGGGCGACGCCATCGGCGCGGCGCTGATTGTCGGCAGCGGTGCGCTGCTCGTCAGCAGCGCGCCGGAGGCGAAGCCCGGAAGCGGGCAGCTGCCGTAGGCGGGCGAGCCAGCTACGCGTCCCCGACCGCGACGAGCTGGTTGCCCATGCGCTCGGTGTCAAGCATGTATTGCACGAAGTAGCGTGCCCGTGCGCCCTGGTCGTCGGTCAGGACGCTGCGGTCGCCGTAGCGGCTCATCAGGTTTTCGAGCGACGGCGAGTGCTGCTCCAGGGTGCAGTCGGGGTACTCGCTCTCCTCCTGGCCTGGCTTCTCGCCCTGGTAAAGGTCGCTGGCGTCGCAGCCGATATCCTCTTCGCACCACTGGTAGCAGTCGTACGGCGTGCCGCAGACGAAGTCGCCAGTGAGGTAGCACTGCTCATTCGGGACCACCCAGTCGTCGGTCCAGGAACTCGCCCTCTCAAGGTCGGAGTCGGAGTCTGTGTATTCGTGGTACTGGTGGGTGTGGTAGAGCCCGGTGAAGTGGCCCAGCTCGTGCGACGGGATGTAGCTGGTCTCGAAGGTGGATGCCCGCACGAAGGTGGCGTAATAGGTCCGGTCATGCCAGGGATACATGCTGTAGGCGCCCCAGCCGTCGGTTATCAGGATGATGTTCACGTTGCTGAAGTTGTAGTGTTGCTCGAACTCCGTGCCCAGCGCCGAGACCGGGACGCCATCGCCGAAGTCGCCTCCCGCCCCGCCGCTGCTGTTCCCGACAGTCCCAGTCTCGCCTTCTTGCTCATCCTCGACGTCAGGGAAAGCGCGGTTGACATTGATTATCTCCCCCAGCGCGAAGTTGATGCCGTGCGGGTTGAAGACGCTGTTTATCAGCTCGAGCCCCGCCAGGAGCGATGTCTCGTTGGAAATGTAGCTGGCGTTGTCGTTGTCCCGATAGACGAAGAATGTAACCGCGAGCGTTCGGATGGGGCCACCTTCGCAGCCCAGCCCGGGGTAGGGCGACGCCTCCGAAACCTGGTGCCAGTACTGTTGTTCGTCGCACGGCTCATCCTCGTCGGGCTCGCCGCCCAGGCAGCCGGAGAGCGACGTGGCGAGCAGGATTAGCGTGAACAGCAGCGGGGCGCTGCGCATGATGGGGAACCCGGGCGCGCGATGATAAACTCTTCCCGCCCGCCTTCAGGCGACGCGGGTAATCATCTCGGGCGTTATGCCGTGCTCGGTGACCGCGTAGATGAGCACCGCCGCCTTCTCCGGGTGGTTGCGAACCTTCCTGATAATCATGCGGTTCTCGAACTCGGCCGCCATGCGCCCCACCTCAAGCTCAATGATGACGTCGGCAATGGCACAGATCTGGCTGTGAACGCGCGAATCGTGCGCGCCCTCGGAGAGGGTGTAGAGCACTACGCCCCCATTGGCCTGCGCGTATTCCTTGATAGTGCGCATCGCCGAGAGCACCTCGGCGGCCGAATAGTACTGCAAGAAAAAATCGAGCGAGTCGATGACGACGCGGAACGGCGCGCGCAACTTGGAAATCTCGTACGTCATGTCGGAGACGAAGTTTATCTGGTCCTGCGTCGCCCCGTAGGCGCCCACGTTGCGCAGCTCGCTGACCGAGAGCCCTTCCTGCTTGAAGCGGGACGCCTGCAGCTCGCGCGCTAGGACTTTCTCGAAGTACTGGGTGCCGACGTTGACAATGCGCATGTCGGTGGGCCAGTTGTAGTGTTCGAAGGTCTCGACCAGTTCACTCGATGTCTCGTCAGTCGAGAAGTAGACTACGTTCTCGGTACCGATACCGGAGGCAGCGAACTGCTTGGCGAGCAGCTCCTTGCCGGCACCGGAGGTTCCTTCGATGAGCACTGAACTGCCTCGGGCGACCCCCTTACCCTCAATCAGTGCCTCGTCCAGGCGCGGGATGCCGGTGGGAACGAGTTCAGCCATCGCCCGCCTCCCCGCGAATCATGCGGTCCGAGAGCGTTACCAGCACTGATTCCAGCTCGGGCGGTGTTTGCTCGGCAACGGTCAGCATCATGGTGTAGGTCTTGCGCAGCCGCATGGTGTTGGCCAGCACGTTCATGAATTCCTTGAGCATCCGCGTATCAGAGTAGATGCTGAGCCCGTTGACCGAGTCGAACATCACGAAGTGGCGCTTGGCCTTGATGCGACGCTCGAGCAGTCCGACGTTCAGCAACACCGATTCCAGCATGGTAGGCGAGTCTATGAAAACCGTGCGCGGGTCACCCGTCTCTCCACCGACAGTCAGCGAAATCATGTCGACGAAGTAGAGGTCGTTGAGAGACGCCTTGCGCTCCTTCATCTCGGCCACGACGTGCGTGGCGGGCCGGGAGGTGGTCACATAGATGCCACCCAGCTTGCTGCCGAGCAGTTTGCTAACGATCTCGAGTGTTATGTCACGGTAATCGTTCGCCGGCACCACTACTGTCGCGAGTGAGTCTCCCGCCTTGAAGCTCTCGCGCACTTCCGAAATGTAACTCATGAAAACATCGTCCCCGTCTCCTGACCCCACTTTAGCAGTGGCACCACCGAAAGCCCGATGGGCGTCAGCTCGACCAAGTGGCGCGCCCGTGAATGCTTCGCGCCGCGCATTTTGATAATCTGCATCGTCCGCAGCAGGTCTCCCTGCCTCTGGACGTTCCCCATCAGGATTACACCGTCGGCAACCGCCTCCTCGACGCCGAAGATGGAGTAGGTCTGCGTCGACGCATCGACGATTGTCTCCGAAATGAGCAGCGTGGTGCAGCCGAAAGTGGCCAGAAACTGGCCCAGCCGGAAGATAAAGTTGCGAATCGAGCCCCGGTCAGGGAGCTGGTAGCAGACTGCCGTGATGGAATCAATCACCAGCCGTGTCGCCTGCAGCTCGTCGACGATATCCTCGAACGCCCCCAGCAGTGCCTCCATGTCCTTGGAGGAGTAGGATCCGTCCAGACGCTCGACCCCCAGCCGATCGTTGATAATCCCCAAGTCGAAGATGTTCAGTTTGCCCTCGGTAACCAGCGAGTCGTCAAAGAAGCCGTAGGTGCGCAGGTTCTCCAGCATCTTGGAGGAGGGTTCGGTCACCGAAATATAGCAGGTAGTTTCCCCATGCTTGGCACCGTTAATCAGGAACTCCATCGCCAGCGTAGTCTTGCCCGAGCCGACGGTACCGGCGAGCAGGCTGGTGTTGCCGATGGGAATACCGCCGTTCAGCATACGGTCCAGCCCCTCGATGTAGGTCTTGGACTTCTCTCGCGGTCGCCCGCCGCGAGGGTCCAGCTTGACCGGCGTCGCTTTCATGGGTTCGGTACTGCGTGCCACGTTTTCACTCCTCTATCAGGTACTGGTCGATTAGGTATTGGCGGACGCGCTTTTTCAATGTTCTCTCGGTAACGCCCTCTTGATGTGCCTCATCGTGGATGAGCTGCAGCTGCCGCTGCGCCTCGACCGGCAGGCCGGCCCACTCGACAGGCGGTTTTTTCGGCAGCAGCTCGCGCAGGTCGATGGGGTTGGCCTGGGCAAAGATGTCGGCAAACTTTTCGCGCACGTTCTGTTCGAAATAGGTTTCCGCCTCCTGCTCGCATTCGTTATAGGTCCTGACCAGCTCCTCCTCGATAACCGGCCCCAAGTCTTCCAGAAATACCCCTTGCGGCAGGTAGCGATGGTACCAGCCGCCGTCCTCGTGCAGCACGTCCAAGTGGGTGCGGTTGTAGGCGTCAATCAGCGGTGTCTCGTACTCTTCTTTCGCCATGCAATGCCCCGGAGCGGTTCGAAGACCGGCTCTTATAAGAGGTTAGCCCCCGCCCAGCAGCGGCAGCACGTAGTAGATGGCGAGCACAGTCCCCATCAGCGCCTCGCCCACAATCAGCCCGGTCGCAATCATGTAGGTATTGAGCAGTTTCAGCGTGCGCCCCCTCTCGCTGAGCCCGTCGCGCTCGACCGCCGGCTCCAGCACTTTCAGTTCCCACAGGTCGCGCAGCGCCCCGCCGACGACCATCGGCAGCGTCACGATCATCGGCAGGTACATCCCGAGGCCGAAGGCGGTGCCCATCCCGGTCAGCAGCTCCATGAAGATGCCGATTCCGAAACCCAGCGACAGCAGCTGCCATGGCGTTTCGCCGCCGAGCATGATTTGCGCAAAGGCAGCGAACGCGTTCGCCTGCGGCGCGTAAAGCACCAGCTCGCCGCGCGCCAGCGCCAGCGAGAGGATTCCCGCAAACAGCGCTGAGACGATAGTGCCGGGGATTATGCCGACCAGCTCGGTCTTCATGATGTGCATCGGCCGGTTGCCGACATAGAGCGCCGCCTTGTAGTCGCCAATCACGGTTCCCGACATCGAAATCGCGCCGCCGAAGACGGTCGTGCCGACCAGCGAGAGCAGCGCCGCGTCACTCGCCGCGAGCCCCAGCAGGTTCTTGAAAATAAGCACCAGCATCAGCAGCACGATGAAACTCGTTCCCGATACCGGCTCGATGCTGGTCTCGCCCATCACCTTCAC
>JAKURS010000050.1 GCA_022449705.1 Candidatus Poseidoniia archaeon
AGCCTCGAACAATTTGTTTCGTCCACCAAAGAGCTGGGATACCCTGATAATCCTGTCTGTTTCAAGCCACCATTCTCGAAGGGGTCGAGGGGTTTCAGGATACTTTCCGAGGATGTCTCACGCAAGGAGATTATACTGAAACAGAGACCATTCAGCTATTTTATCTCCATGAATGAGTTCATGGACGTCTTCGGAGAGGACGACGATTTCCCTGAATTACTCGTCATGGAATTCGTCCGGGGTATCGATTGCACTACCGACCCCCTGACCAGGAACGGGAAGGTCCTATTGTGCCCCATCAAGTCCCGACACAACGAACGTTGCGGCCTGCCAATGAAATTTGTCCAGGTAGAGAGCCCTGAGCTGCTCGAAAGCACCAAGCATATCGTGAAGGCGCTGGACTTGGACTGGATTGTCAATGTCCAGTTCATCGGGGAGTACCTGATTGAACTGAATCCCAGGATATCTACCCAGATTTTCGCACCGGGGTTGAACATTCCTTACTTGGCCATAAAGCTGCTACTGGAGGAGATTACACCTGACGAGGTGAGGGACTGCTCCAGCAAGATAAATATCGGACAGACATCGGTCAGGTACTACAACCAGATTTTTTTCGACGATAATTAATCGCTGGCCTCAGGCGCGTGCTCGCCGGAAATCCTTTTTACACGCGCACCTCCGGAGCGCGATGACTCCGCCGGACGGGGCCGCCACCGGGAGCGGTGGCAGGGAGAAGCCGCGCCTCAGCGACCTGGAAGCGGAGCGAGCGCGCTGGGAGCGCGAGACGCTCGCGCCGGCGCTAGAAAAACATGCCGAGCGGCAGAAGCGTTTCATCACCACTTCGGGGCAGGAGGTGGAGCGGCTCTACACGGCGCTCGATACGGCGCATCTGGATTTCGACCGCGATATCGGCTTCCCGGGCGAGTATCCCTACACCCGTGGCATCCATGCCACGATGCACCGCGGCCGGCTCTGGACCATGCGCATGTTCGCCGGCTTCGGTTCGGCGCGCGAGACCAATGCGCGCTTCAAGTATCTCCTTTCGCAGGGGCAGACCGGGCTCAGCACCGCCTTCGACCTGCCGACGCTCTACGGCTACGACTCCGACTCGCCCACCGCGGCGGGCGAGTTCGGCGAGTGCGGCGTCGGCGTCTCGTCGCTGGAGGACATGTCAATCCTGTTCGACGGCATCCCGCTCGACAGGGTCACGACGTCGATGACTATCAACTCGCCCGCAGCGATTATCTGGGCGATGTACATCGCCAACGCCGAGAACAACGGCGTCCCGCGCGCGAAGCTGGGCGGCACCCTCCAGAACGATATCCTGAAGGAGTTCATCGCGCAGAAGGAGTATCTCTATCCACCGCTACCGTCGCTGCGGCTGGTGACTGACACGGTCGAGTTCGGCACGCGCGAGATGCCGAAGTGGAATACCATCTCGATTTCGGGCTACCACATCCGTGAGGCTGGTTCCACTGCGGCGCAGGAGCTGGCGTTCACTCTCGCCGACGGCTTTGCCTACGTTGACGACGCAGTCAAGCGCGGGCTGGGCGTCGACGAGTTCGCGCCACGGCTCTCGTTCTTCTTCAACGCGCACAACGACTTCTTCGAGGAAATCGCCAAGTATCGCGCTGCGCGCCGCATCTGGGCGCGCGAGATGCGCGAGAAGTATGGCGCGCAAGACCCGCGCTCGTGGAAGCTACGGTTCCACACGCAGACCGCCGGCTGCTCGCTGACGGCGCAGCAACCTGAAGTCAATATCGTGCGTGTCGCCATCCAAGCGCTGGCGGGTGTGATGGGTGGCACGCAGTCGCTGCACACCGACGCGATGGATGAGGCGCTGGCGCTCCCGTCGGAGAAGGCGGCGCAGATTGCGCTGCGCACGCAACAGGTGATTGCACACGAGTCGGGCGCCGCCAACGTGGTTGACCCGCTCGGCGGCTCATACTACCTTGAGTGGCTCACCGACGACCTTGAGCGGCAGGCGCGCGACTACTTCGACCGCATCGACTCGCTCGGCGGCGTCATCCCCGCCATCGAGAAAGGCTGGTTCCAGAAGGAAATCGCCACGGCGGCCTACGCCTACCAGTGCGAAATCGACTCGGGCGAGCGCAAGATCGTCGGCGTCAACGCACACACGGTCGATGAGCCGGTCGAAATTCCCATACTGGAGATAGATCCCAAGGGCTTCGAGCGGCAGTGCGCGCGGCTGGCGCGGCTGCGCAAGCAGCGCGACCCGCAGAAGCACGAGGCGGCGCTGGACGCGGTCCGCAAGGCGGCCGAGGGCGACGACAACTTGATGCCGCACTTTATCACCGCCGTCCGCGCCGACGCGACGCTCGGCGAGCTGTGCGAAGTGCTACGCGGCGTCTTCGGCGAATACCGCGAGCCATCCGAGTTCTGATGGCTATCGTGGCGCTGACTGGCATGCCCGCCGCTGGCAAGGGCGAGGTGGCTGCAGTCGCGCAGCAGCGCGGCTGGGCAGTGCACCGTATCGGCGACCTGGTGTGGGAGGAAACCGAGCGACAGGGCCTGGAGCTGGCGCCCTCAAGTGTCGGCACGGTCGCCAATGGCGAGCGCGAGGAACACGGGTACGGCGTCTGGGCCGAGCGGTCACTGCCGCGCATCGATGCCCTGCGCACGGACGGGAAGTACGTGCTCATTGACGGCATGCGTGGCGAGGAGGAGCTGGCTGTGTTCCGCGCCGCCTACGGCGACACGCTCGTTACGGTTGCAGTACTAGCGTCGCCAGAGACCCGGCTGGCGCGGGTCCAGCAGCGCGGCCGCGTGGATGACGGCGACGCTACCGCGTTCCAGGCGCGCGACCAGCGCGAGCTGGGATGGTCGCTGGCGGAGACGATTGCGGCGGCCGACGAGACGCTTGAAAACGAGGGTTCGCTGGGTCAGCTGCGTGAAGATGCAGATGAACTGCTTGAGCGGCTTGAGTCGCTCTAACTCTTATCGTAGACCGGCCGTTCGTCAAGGTACCAGAAGAGGCCGGTAAACCACCACGCTATCATATCCAGCGACGCGACCAGGTTCTGCTTGCCCGTGGCGTTGGCGGTCGCCATCCAGTCAACCATCTCGGGCAGGGTGTCGCACGGCGCGTGGTAGCAGTCGTAGCCACCGGTGATGGCGCCGAAGTCCATCGAGACGACCCCCAGCCGGTCGGCGAAGCGGACGTAGTCGCTGCGGCCGCGCTGCGACTCGTGCACCGAGATGGTTTCCGGGTGCGTGTGGTCGTGGTCCTTCATCGCCGCGTAGCCTTCGGTATAGTAGAGTTCGCGACCGTTGCGCAGCGGCTGAGCGATGTCGTAGAAGTTGGATCCAATCCATTCGGCGAGGGAAATCATTTCCCACTGCTCGTTGAGCTGGTCGTCGCTGTCGGGGATGATGTCCACGACGAGCGTGTATTCCCCGGGATAGTTCACTCCGGCGCTGTCGATGTTCAGATAATTCGTTATGTTCACGCCGGGTGGGATGTTGTCAATCCAGCGGTCGGCGCCGTCGTAGCCGTTCTCTTCATTCGACCAGAAACAGACGGCGAGCGTGCGCCGGCTGTCGAACTGCGCCAGCGCCTCGGCCGCCGCGAGCGCCATTGCCACCCCAGCGGTGTTGTCGTGCGCACCGATGTGGGTTCCGCCACCAGGTGGGCTGCCCGGCTCCGCGAGGTCGAGGTGCGCCCCGAGCACCAGCCACTCATCGGGGTAGACCGTCCCCGTCCTGTAGCCGCAGACGTTGACCGCGTAGGGTGAACTGGAGAACTCGTAGCGGTGAATCTGCCCGTCGAGCCCCATTGAGTCAAACTCGCCTTCCAGAAACGCCAGCGCCCGCTCGTAGGCAGGGTCGCGCGGGACCAGTGGCCCCCAGCGCTCATTATAGCCGTCTTGCTCATCCGTTACGAATTCCAGCCACTCATAAACGGAATAGCCGTCTACCAGCCCGGTGCTGTGGCTGCCTCCCTGCTCCAGGGCAATTCCGTCGCGTATGGGGCGCGAAACCGGGAACTGCAACGTCTCGACGCCAGCGGCTGTGAGCCTCGCCGGGATTAGTGCCGGCAGTTCGCCATCACCAGCTGTGCGCAGCGCGCCGATGCCGTCTGCCATGCCCTCTGCGGGACCGCCGCGGTCTATCCACTCGTGCCAGCTCTCGTTAGTAGCGCGCAACGGCCACGCATCACGCCCCCGCTCGGCAACCAGGAACGTGGCTTCGGCATGGCCGGGTGGCGCCAACATGACCACCTGCCGCGAATCCCATGCCTTCGCGAAGTCGAGAACGGTCCCGTTCTGCACCAGCCCCGAAACGGAATCGCGGACCGGGTAGGGCACCAGTAGGCTCAGTGGCTGGCGCGCTGTGAACTCGGCTGGCTGGAAGGTGCCGCCGACCAGTTCGCCCGGCGCCATGCTTACGGAAGCGGCGAGTGACAACCCGTCCGTCTCGCCACTGTCGAGGCAGCCGGCGAACGCCGGCAACAGCAGCAGCAGCGCCAGCGAGAGCGCAAACCGTGGCGCCACTGCTTTGTCTGCCCGGGAGTGATTCATGTCGCGTCGTGGTGCACGGTTCGCGCTACTTATGCTAGTAACCTTGCGTTACTACCAGCAGGAACAGGAACACCAGCGGCAGCAGGTGGAACGCAAGACCGATGCCGACGTTGACCAGCATCCAGCGCCGCGCGTAAGCGTCCGGCTTCTCCATCACCTTGTCGACGACGGTGTTGGTTGTGTCAATCACGCGCGTAGCGAGGTAACCGGCGAACCGAGCTACCCGTTCGTGCGGTTGTGCCTCCACTCCGCGTTCGGCGCGGCCGTGGAGCCAGTCACCCATTGAGAGCATGCGGTCGACCATGGGGCGGTAGCGGCTGATGTCGATACTGATGATGCGAATCGCCATTTTGCGCGTGTCCCACACACGCCGGAAGTCGAGGTAGCTGTGCGCTATGAAGAAGGCGCCGATAGCGAAGTAGTGCCACTGCGGCATGTCGCCCCACGCCGGGACGTGCAGCGTTACGCCGGCCAGCTCGACGTAGCCACTGGCGTCGGGGCTCGGGACGAAGAAGCGCAGCAGTGCGATGGTCGTCGGCACCAGCAACCCGATGGTGAACTTGACCGCGATGGTGTATCCGCGTGGAATTTCGCGCAGCCGCTCGAAGAGCCACTTGAGGTGGTGGCCATGGAGCCGCACTGCCATCAACGCCGGCTCGCCCAGCAGGAACAGCCGCATGACGATAGGGATGAAAATCAGGAAGCGGAAGTAGAGTTCCCAGGCGGAGTCCCAACGCAGCAGGCCGTCCAGCACGCCTGCGCAGCCGATGGTGATTATATAGGCCATCGCCACGGGTTTTTTTATCCTATTTTATCGACGATAAATGGCGTTTGTTGCTGGTGATGTTAATTACTGATGAGCATCATTTACTGACTTTTTTGTAGAATGCTGCTGGGAGCTCGCGGCCGGGGCCCAGCGGCGGTGAAAACCCTAAACCCACCCGGCACTGCAACCCCGATGCGCCCACGGCCGTTCCTGCTGCTGCTTGCCGGCGTCGCGCTGCCGCCCTTCGAGCGCCCAGCGCTCCGCCTGCTCGAGCAGGTGCGCGATGCGCTCGCGGGCGATGGCCTCCATGCGGTTCGTGCGGCGACCGCGACGATGCGACGACATGCGCCGCGAGTGGCCGGTTTTTTAATCACCACCGGCTGCGCAGGTGTGCTCGGCGACCTGTTGCGGTGGGACTCCGCGTGGGAGCTCTACTTCCACTTCCTGATTTTCGTTCCGATTGTCCTGCGACTGGGCGTGCTGGGCGGGCCGGCGCTGACCGCCATCAGGCTCCATGGCCACCACCTCAAGTGGCTCTTCGAACGGCTGCAGGAAATCCCGCGCGGCTACACCATTGCGGTCAAGTTCACCATCGGGCTGCTGGTGCCGACGACGATTGCGCTGCTGCGCTTCTTCGTCCCGAGCCCCGATGACGCCGGCCTCGTCACGCTGGCGGGCGTGACGCTGCACGTCCCGGCCTGGAGCGAAATATCGACATGGCACTACATCGCCATCGTCGTCTTCTTCATCGCACACACCTACCTCGACTTCCGGCGGGTATGGGACACGCGCGCGCTGGCGGTGCGCATCATCAGCATCGACATCAGCCGCTACCGGCCGATGGTCGACCGCATGCTCTCGATGGGCGACTGGCTGCACGGCTCGGCCGAGCGCGGCGTGCAGGCACAGCCACACGAGCGCGTGGCGCGCTTTGTCGGCTTCCTTGCCACGCGCGTGATTGACACGACCAACACGGTCGTCGACAAGGTGATGGAGAAGCCCGACGCGTATGCGCGGCGCTGGATGCTGGTCAACGTCGGCATCGGTCTTGCGTTCCACCTGCTGCCGATGCTGTTCCTGTTCCTACTGGTCGTGACGCAGGAAATAGCATAAGTGGCGCGAACCGTGCGCGACGACGCGACATGAACTCCAAGGGCAACCCGGCAGCGCCACGCTTCACCCCCGCACTGGCGCTGCTGCTGCTGCTCCCGGCGTTCGCCGGCTGCCTCGACAGCGGCAATACGGCGCAGCCGTCGCTCGCCGCGTCGGTCAGCATGGCACCGGGCGAACTGGTCGGCGGCACCTTCCAGCCGGTCGAGTTCACCGCGCGCCAGCCGCTGAGCCTGCTGGTGCCCTACCCGGTCCGCGACTCCATCACGGGGCTGGTGCAGAACGGCACCGTGCTCGACTTCGCGCGGGTGTGGGACTCACGGCAGGTGATGCTGCTGGCGCCGCCCGGCCACGATACCGTGACGTTCCTCGTCGCTGAACAGGGGCGCGACGCGTGGCCACTACGCGCGACCAACGAGAGCTGGCGCGAGTGGATTGATCGCGGCGGCCCCGCCCAGGGCATGGACGACGGCATCGGCGCGCTGCGCGTCGCGAGCGACGGCGAGCTGCCGGCGCTGGCGCCCGCCCGGCTCTCTGCGGCGGGGGTCGAGAGCGTGCAGTTCCCGGTCGTGCGGCCGCCCCGTGACGGCGTCAGCCCACAGCAGGGGGGCGGCCACAGCACTGGCCTCATCGACGGCTACTCCATCTACGAATGGCTCGAAGTCGTGACCGACGAGCAGAATGGCTACAACGAGCGCTGGGGGCCGCTGGTCCCTCACGACCCGGTCTACGAGCGGGCGCTGGAATTCCTCGAGCGCGAGTTCGACGCGCTGGGGCTTGACGGACAAATCCACCATTACGAATTCTCAAGCTCGCCCTACGCCGCCAACGTCTGCGGCTACCGCACCGGCTTAGTCTACCCGAATGAGTGGGTCGTGCTGGGCGCGCACCTCGATGTCGCCGAGCCGGGCAGCCCGCCGGGCGGCGGGACGCACATCGGCGCGCACGACAACACGGCCGGGGTCGCAATGGCACTTGCGGCGGCCGGCGCGCTGGCGCAGTTCGACAGCCGGCGCACGCTCGCCGTTTGTTTCTGGTCAAACGAAGAGA
>JAKURS010000051.1 GCA_022449705.1 Candidatus Poseidoniia archaeon
ACCCAGGCGGTGCGGTTGTCGGTGTCGGGTGCCCAGGTGATGCGGGTCTCTATCTCGATACCGAGCACCGCGTAGGGCGGCACCCCGTCCGCCCAGGGACCTGCATCGTAAGGCGCATCCTCCAGTTCCATGGTATAATTGCCGGCGAGCCACCCCTCCTGTAACGATCCGGAGCGGGATACTTCCTGTGTCGATAGGTCGGTCCGCTCTTCGGTCACATTCAAGTAAAGTGTAGTACGGAAGCTGATTTCCTGCACGTTGGTCGACTCGACCCAGATGATGTAACCGTGGCTGTCACCCAGCCTCACCGGGCCGCCCAGCCCCAACTGCCAGCTCGCGAGCGGCTGGTAGTCCTGCTGGACCTCGTCATTGGCGCAATTCCAGTACTTGGGGGTCGTGTCGGTCGGCTCCGCTACCTCCAGCTTGTAGATGTCACCAAGCCCACTGCGGCCGAGATAGAACGGGATGTCAGCCTGCTCCGCCGCCTGTGCGCCGCTCGCCAGCAGCAATGCCAGCCCAACGAGCACAAAGGGTCCGCGCCACGACATGGTACGCCCCTCCGTTCGCGGAGTATTAAGGTTGCGCCGTGAAGAGCGCCTGCCCGCCGCGCAACGCCTGCAGCTCTCCGTCGGCAGCCACCAGCTCGCCGCGGCGCCAGACCCGTTTCGGGAAGATGGCGTCCCACCCCTCGTACGGCGTCCAGCCGGCGCGAGAGTGGAGCCGCTCGAGCACAACCGGGCGCGCTGCCTTGAGGTCAACCTCGATGAGGTCGGCCGGCTGCCCCGGAGCAATCCGGCCGCGCGAAAGGCCGAGCCGGTCGGCAGGTGCTTCAGCCATTGCGTTCACCAATCTCCCCAGTTCGAGGTTGCCGGTAGCCACCTGCTGCAGCATCAGCGGCAGCATGGTCTCAACGCCGGGGATTCCAGATGGGGGGGCGTCCGACGCCTTTTCCTCGGGAAGGTGTGGCGCGTGGTCGCTCGCCAGGATTGCGATGCGGCCGTCGCGGAAACCGTTCCACAGCGCCGCGTTGTCGCGCGGTGTCTGCAGCGGCGGGTCAACCTTGCAGTCGATGGAATCGCAGGTGTCCAAGTTCAGCAGCAGATGGTGTGGGCACACCTCGGCGGTCGCACCCGCCGGTAACCCCGCCAGACCCTCCGCGGTCGATAGATGCGCGACGTGCAGCTGCGGCGACGCGGGCATTCCGGCGAGGCACTCCACCTCAGCCAGCTGCCGGTGCGCGGTGTGCTCCGCCAGCTCACGTGGCGGCCCGGGAGCAATGTGCGACGGGTGCTCGCCGTGGATTACCAGCGGGCGCCCACCGGCAGCGGTGACCTCGGTGGCGGTGGACTGGTAATCCTCCCACGAGACGCCGTAGGGGTAGAGCTTCCAGAAGGCGGCCGGCAGCTCGCCAAACCACGCTTCGCGCGAAATACCGGGGCGCGCGCTGACGCCCAGCCCGAAATCCACCACCGACGCTGCCGCGGCGCGGCGCGCCTTGTCGGCGAACGCGGCGGGCGAGTCAGTCGGCGGCTGGGTGTTGGGCATGTCGACGACGGCGGTGACCCCACCGCACACTGCCGCGGCCGAGCCGGAAGCCCAGTCCTCCTTGCGCGGAAAGCCGGGGTCGCGGAAGTGGACGTGCATGTCAAGCGCGGCTGGTAGCAGCATCCCCCGCACGCGCTCCTTGGGGCCAGCCATGGTCTTGGCGACGCGCGCAATATTGCCGACGTCGCCTACCTCGATACACCCTTCGGTGAGGCCGCGTTGCGGATGCCAGAACCGCCCCTCGAGAATCACGCCTCCGCCTCCGGCAGCAGCGAGAGCTGCAGCGTGTAGGTCTCCTCGTTGCGGCTATTGGCTTCGAGCAGCGCCTGCGCCGGCTCGCTGAGGCTCGCCGGCGCGACCAGTTCAAGTAGCAGCTGCGCCGATGCGCCAGCGGTCAGGTTTAGCGTCCAGTTGAACGGGTCCGGCTGCCACGCCATGTCACTGAAAGTGGCGTTGTCGGGATTAAGCGATTCGCCTCCCGCGGTCACGTTCGTCACGACCAGCGTCGCGCTCCAGTTGGCCGGCAGCTTCAGCACCAGCGTCAGGTTGTCGTGCACCTCGCCAGTGTTATTGACCCAGATGAGGGTCGAGTTCGAGCCGCCAACCGCGAACTCCAACTCCCCTTCGGCGGCCTCCATCTCCAGCCCGAACGGCGACGGGATGGTCATCAGCGGCGACGGGACGAAGCAAAGCAGCAGCATCACGCCGGTAAAACCGCCGACGAGCCAGCGGGGGGTGTTCAGCGGCGTGATTTCCTCCGATGGTGGCGGGTGCTCGACGCCGAGGAAGTAGACCAGTCCGGCGAAGATGGCCCATCCGAAATATGGGTCCGATGATTCCAAGAACGGAATTACGTCCGGTATGCCAAAGAACGCCATGAAGAGCATCACCGAGATAGCGAGGTAGGAGAGCAGCCGCGCGCGCGGGCCGAACAGTGCACGCGCGATGTGGCCGCCGTCGAGCTGCCCCGCCGGAAGCAGGTTGAGCGCCGTGACCAGCAGCCCCGCCCAGCCAGCGAACGCGACCGGGTGGATGAGGTAGTTGTCGCTCAGCGTCATGAATTGCTCGGCGAGCTCACCGAGCAGGTTGAACGCCAGTGGCGTCCCGAGAAAAATCAGGTTGCCGGGGTCGATCGGCGCTTCGCGCGCCGCCTGCTCGGTGAGCCAGAAGCCGAGCAGCGTGATTGGCAGGGCGGCGAGGAAGCCCGCAATGGGTCCGCTGGCGCCGACATCCAGCAGCGCCCGACGGTTGGGAATCGGCTCGCGGATGGCGATGAAAGCGCCCATCGTCCCGAGCAGGAATGGTGGCGGGATGGGAATGAAGAAGGGCAGAGACGCGTCAAGCCCGTGCTTACGCGCGTAGACGTAGTGGCCCATCTCGTGGATGCCAAGGATCGTGAGCAGCGGCAGCGAGAATGTGAGCCAGCCGTAGAACAGCGTCTCGCCGTGCAGCAGTATCAGCAGCAGGTCCCAGCCGCTCTGCAGCTCGTAGCTTCCGGCATAACCAGCCCAGAAGAGCGTCCCGGCCCAGGTGGTGGTGAATATGGTCGCCAGCAGCAGGTAGAGGTTAGTGCGCTCGGAGCGGGTTTCGCGCCGCCGCTGCGGCAGCAGCACCAGCAGCAACTCCCCCCCAGCGCGCCGCAGCATCGGGTGCAGCCGCACGTCATTTGCCTCGGCCTTCAGCTCGAGCCGCAGCTCCTCGAACGCTTCCGCGAGGTCGAGTCTTGGCTCGACCAGCAGCAGGTGCGCCGAGCCGTCCCAGCGCGACTCGGACACTTTCCAGCCGCGCCGCTCAACGTAGGTGCGTGGATCCTCCTCGGCGGTCACCATCGCGGCGCAGGCAGGCCGGCCGGTTATACAATTTGCCGGCCGGGGGGCGAGCGCTTTTATTGACGGCCGACATGGCGGTTACTAATGGCTATTCAGAGGCCCGCTGATGGGATAGAACTGGACGAAATCACTGTCTGCCCTGAATGCAAATCAAAGCACCTGGTGCGCGACTACAACCGTGGCGAGATGACCTGCAGCGGCTGCGGCCTGGTGATTGATGAGAACTTCATTGACCTGGGGCCGGAATGGCGCGCGTTCGACGCCGAGCAAAACGAAAAGCGCGCGCGTGGCGGTGCGCCAATGACGGTGATGGTGCATGACAAGGGGCTCTCGACCGACATCGGCTGGGGCAACCGTGACACCTACGGAAATGTGGTGCCGACCAAGAACAGGGCGCAGCTGTTCCGGATGCGCAAGTGGCAGAACCGCACCCGCGCTTCCACATCGGCCGACCGCAACCTGTCGCTGGCACTTACCGAGCTGAACCGGCTCGCGTCCAAGATTGGGCTGCACCGGCAGGTGCGCGAAGCAGCGGCGATGCTCTACCGCCGCGCGGTCAACCAGAACCTGGTGCGCGGCCGCTCCGTGGAGGGGGTCGCCGCCGCTGCCCTGTACGGTGCCTGCCGGAGCTGCGAGGTGCCGCGCACGCTGAACGAAATCACCGAGGCATCACGCGCCTCCAAGAAAGAGGTGGGGCGCACCTACCGCTACATCTCGCGCGAGCTGAAGCTGAACCTCCAGCCTGCTTCGCCCGTGGTCTACATCAACCGCTTCTGCAAAGAACTGGAGCTGCCGGGGCACGTCGAGAACGCCGCTATCCGCATCCTGAACCAAGCAGTCGAGGCCGAACTCACCTCGGGGCGCGGACCAACTGGTGTTGCGGCTGCGACCATTTACATTGCGTCGGTGCTTTACAACATGCGCAAGACGCAGAAGCAGATTGCCACGACAGTCGGGGTAACCGAGGTCACCATCCGCAACCGCTACAAGGAGCTGGCGGAGAACCTGAACATCACGGTTCTGACATAGCGTGCATGCGTGTCCAGCGCAGGCGTGACGGCACGGTGCGGCTGCGGCTGGAGCACGATGATGACCTTTACCATCTGGACCTGCTGCTCGAGCCGGGTGACGCGGTACGTGCCTCCACCAAGCGGCGCGAGGCGACGCAGGCAGACCGGCTGCGCCCCGGACGCGGCGCCAAGCAGAAGCTGACACTGACGCTCGCGGTCGAGAAGGTCGAGTACCAGCCGTTTGGCCAGCGGCTGCGCTGCCACGGACCCATAACCGAGGCGAAGCGCGACGTCGGCCAGCACCACACGCTGCTGCTAGGGCCAGGCGACGACCTGACGCTCGCCAAGCCCGAGTGGGCGCCGCACCACAAACGACGGCTGCGCGAGGCGGCGCAGCCCGCGGTGCGCGCGCTCGCCGTCGCGGTCGAAGCCGATTCGGTTGTGCTGGCCGAAGTGCGGCCCTACGGCATCCGCGAGCTGCGGGCGTTGAACCGCGCCGGCGGCAAGGGCGCCGGCGGCGAGACGCAGAAGGCATTCTTCGCGCGCGTTATCGCCAGCGTCGCCGATGCGCTCGGCAGCGGCGGCACGGGGGGGAAGGCGGCGCTGATTGTCATCGGCCCCGGCTTCCTGAAGGAGGACTTGCTGAAGCAGGCGCGCGCCGACGCGCCCGAGCAATGGGGCGGCGCGACCGCCGTCACCGCAGGGCAGGGTGGCTTGGCGGGCGTCCACGAAGCGCTCCGCACCGGCAAGCTGCCGCAGGCAGCCGCGCAGGCGCAATTGCAGCGCGAGCTCGAGGCGGTCGCGGCGCTCAGCGACGCGCTCGCGCGCGACAGGGCAACTTACGGCGCGGCGCAGCTGCGTGCCGCGCTCGAGGCGGGCGCGGGCGAGCGGCTGCTGATTCTCGCCCCGGAGACGCGTTCCCCACAAGGCCGTCAGCTGCTGGCACTGGCCGAGCAGGCGCGCACCGAGGTCATCGAGGTCTCGCCACACCACCACGGCGGCGAAATTTTGGCGGGGCTGGGCGGTGCGGCGGCGGTGCTGCGCTACAAATTGTGAGCGGCGCCACAGCGCTTAAACGCGCGCCGGACTCATCGGCCGCATGATGCCCGGCATGGGTCGCATGAACCCGCGCATGATGAAGAAGCTGCAGAAACAGCTGAAGCAATCGACCGAGGAAATTGACGCGACTGAGGTCATCATCCGCACGCCGGAGAAGGAGCTCTACTTCGACGCGCCGAGCGTGACAGCGATGGAGATGATGGGGCAGAAGAGCTACCAGGTCGTCGGTGAACCGCAAGAACGGCTGCTCGGCAGTGGTGACACCGCGGCTGGCGGCGGTGGGGCCGGCAGCGGAGGCGCCGCGAAAATCCCGGCCGAGGACGTGGCGCTGGTCGCCGCGCAGGCTGGCGTCTCCGAGGACACGGCGCTAGAGGCACTGCGTGAGTGCAACGGCGAGCCGGCTGAGGCGATTATCCAGCTGATGGAGGGCTGATGGACTTTGCGGAGACCGAAGAGCAGCAGATGATTCGCGACATGGTGCGCGACTTCGCCGAGAGCGTCGCAGCGCCGACTGTCAACGAACGCGACAGGGCGCAGCAGCCGCCAGTGGCCGAATTCAAGGAATTCGCTGCGCTGGGATTCGCCGGGATGACCATCCCCGAAGCGTATGGCGGGCAGAAACTGGACGATATTTCGGAGGCCATTGTGGTCGAGGAACTCTCGCGCGTCGACCCGTCGCTAGGAGTAATGGTCGCAGTGCACGTCGGACTCTGCGCGATGACCATCGTGCTGCACGGCAACGATGCGCAGAAGGAGAAATATCTCCCGCAGCTCGCGAGCGGCGAGACGCTGGGTGCCTACTCGCTGAGCGAGGCCGGTTCGGGCACCGATGCCGCCGCCATGAGTGCGAAGGCGACCGATGACGGCGACTGCTACGTGTTGAACGGTGAGAAGATGTGGGTCACCAATGGCTCTTGCGCCGACCTGTTCGTCTTGTTCGCCAAGGTCGTCGACCACCCTGATTACGGTAAGAAGAAGCACGGCGGCGTCACGGCATTCATTATCGAGAAGGACTTAGACGGCTTCGCGGTCGGCAAGAAAGAGGACAAGCTGGGCATCCGCTCCAGCGACACCACTACGCTGCTGCTCGACAACTGCCGTGTCCCGAAGGAGGACGTGCTCGGTGAGGTAGGCAGGGGTTTCCACATCGCGATGAATGCGCTCGACAACTCGCGCATCGGCATTGCAGCGCAGGCGCTGGGGATTGCCCAAGGCGCCTACGAGGCGGCGCTGAAGTATGCACGGGAGCGCGTGACCTTCGGCAAGCCGATTGCGCAGCACCAGACTATCGGCAACTACCTGGCCGATATGGCGACGCGCACAGAAGCAGCGCGGCTGCTGGTCTACCGCGCCGCGTGGGCCAAACAGCAGCACTACGAGCAGGGCGCGCCACGCCATACGCTCGAGGCGAGCATGGCCAAGCTGAACGCCGGTGATACGGCTATGTGGGTCGCCGACCATGCCGTGCAGGTGCTAGGCGGCTATGGCTACACCACCGACTTCCCGGTCGAGCGCTTTTTCCGCGATGCCAAGATTACTCAGATCTATGAGGGAACACAAGAAATCCAGCGTGTCGTCATCGCGCGCGCACTGACGCGCTAGCCCGTTTGCGGGGAACGCCAAGTATTATAATGGAGGCTTCCTGCGCCGCCATCCTGCCAGGAGGCAGGTATCAGAACAATGAGCAGAAACATATACGTGGGCAACCTACCATGGGAGTTCAAGGACGAGGACCTCGGACAGATGTTCGGGGAGCACGGCGAAGTGCAGTCAGCCAAGGTCATCATGGACCGGATGAGCGGCCGCTCCCGCGGCTTCGGTTTTGTCGAGATGGCGACACCCGAGGAAGCGAGCGCAGCAATCGAGGCCCTCAACGGCACCGAATCTGGCGGACGCACTCTCAAGGTTGACACCGCCCAGGAACGGGCGCCCCGTCGCGACAACTACTGAATCGAACAGAC
>JAKURS010000052.1 GCA_022449705.1 Candidatus Poseidoniia archaeon
GGGCCTGTAGCTTAGCCAGGTAGAGCGTCCGGCTCTTAACCGGACGGCCATGGGTTCGAATCCCTTCAGGCCCGCCATATGCCCTAGGTAAAGTGCAGCGGATAGAGTCGCGTGATACGACCACTGGGCTCGACGCGGATGAGCGCCTGCCGGGTGAGTGCGGTGACGTGGTAGTTGACCTTCTGCCGGCTCATATCGAGCCGCGTCGCAATCATCGACTGGGTGATTCCCGGCTCTTCCTTGATGAGCATCACAATTTGTTGCTGCACTTCGCCAGTTACCAGCGGGCGGGCGATGACGTCCGCCCGCTCGGCGCGGCAAGGGTAGAAAAGTCGCTGGCGGCCGGCGCGGAACGATTCGATGACCGAATGGTTCTCGAGGACGTTGAGGTGGTGCGACAGGGTCCCGTTGTGCAGGTCGAAATGGTCACGCAGCTGGGTGAAGTTGGCACCGGGATGAACGTAGATGTAGCGCATCAGGTTCTGCCGCGTTGGCTCGTCTGCCAGCGTGTCACGGCGCAGCCGGGTGTAGAGCGGCAGGAGAAGCTTGAAGCCAAGGTAGCGGCTGTTCTCAGAGGAGGCGGTGTAGAACGCCAGTCCCAGGAACGAAAGCAGCGCCAGCATGTTCAGTGCAGGGCGCGGCAGCTCGAGCGCAGGCGTCTCCGTGGCCGCGTCTCCGTCGCCAGCGACGACGCGGAAGTCCTGCTCCGCAATGGCTGAGTAGAGCAATTCATCCTGCTGGTAAACTTTGAGGCGCAGCTGGTAGAGGCCTCCTTGCTGTGGGGCGTGGCTGAAGCTGGCGCTGAATTCCTCGCCGTGCCCGAGCTCCTCAATATTGCGGCTCCAGATGTTGCTCTCGCTGCCCGAGGGTGCCAGCAGGATAATTTCCACCCGTAGCCCATTGGACGGGAAGCCGTCGTTGAGTAGCGCCAGCTTGCCCCGGATTTCCTGCCCCGCGAGCAATGAGTGCCGGTCAAGCCGGACTTCCGAAGCTTCGAAAACGGGTTCACGGTAATCAAATAGCAGAGTCACAGATTCGCTGATTCCGACGCCGGGGAGCCTCACCGTGACGGTAACCGGGCTGCTGCCGGGCTGCGGGATGCTGGCGTGGGGGGTGATGGTGACCGGGATGGTAGCGACTGTCCCGGGAGCAATGAGCGCCGTGGACGGACCGGAAACCGAGGCTAGGAAAAGCGGAGAATAGTGGTATTCAAGCATGAATTCTTCGCTGTAGAAACCGCTGTTGCCGATTGCCAGTTCAATCTGCATGGGCGCCGGGTCAAGCAGTTCAGCCGTATAGACCTGCCATTCGTCGCCAGTATCGACCACGGCTAGCTCGCTACCGATGGAAATACCGTAGGTGTCCAGGCTCACGGCAGCCACGATTTCGGCCCCGGAGGCGACAATCACGGGCAGGTTTACCGTCTCGACTTCCAGGATGTGGTATATTCCGTGCGAGTCGAGCAGGGTGAAGGGTACTCCGAGCGCGGGAACCGCTTCGTCGCTGCCTTTCAGCAGGACGGCACAATTACGCGCGTCGGGGCTCTCGAAATCGGCGATAGCCGCTGCCGAATGGCCAATGTAGAATTCCAGCGTAGATGTAACGCCCGTGCTGGTTTCGAGGCGCAGTTCGGCGCGGTAGATTCCCGGCTCCGCGAGCGTGGGGGTGAATGTGATTGATTTCTGCTCGCCGGAAGCGAGGGCAACTGACTGGAGTCCTTCGTCAACCACAACCTCATTTTTGTAAATCAGGAAATGGGCCGAGATATTTCCCAGTTCTTCATCCAGCAATCCGAAGTTGGTGAGGCTGGTGTCGAGGCTGCTGCCACCGTCAAGGGGCACGAAGTGGTATCCGGGAACGCTGGCCCGGAGGTCGTGCCAGCGCTTGACACCTGAAAGCGAAGTCTGGCCAATCTCCCAGCCGCAACCGTCGTCACAGCTGGCGTAGAAACGCAGGTATATCTCGTCCGTTTCCGGCAGCGCAATTATGAAATTATCACTGCTGCTACTCACCGTCAGGAGTGGAGCCCAGGTTGCGGAATAACGATCTTCTGGGAGGTAGTCGGTCGAATAGCCCAGGCGCAGTTCGCCCGTGCCGGCGCTGGCATCTGAGGAAAGTTCCAGCCACGGCTCGCGCAGGTGCCCGAGAGCTATCGGCCCGATGACTGCGCCGGCGACGAAAGGCTCCGGCGAGTCCGAGATACGGAGGCTGCCGTCCCATTCCCAGAAGCCGTTGCCGGTATTCGAGTCGTAGTCCACCCGGTCGAACTGCTGTAGGTTCAGGCTGGCAACTACTTCCCGGAACCGGAGGGTGCTGGTGCTTGTCTCGGTCCACTCTGAGGTGGAATTGGAAATAGTGGCGGTGAGGCTGAAACTGTAGTCGCCCGAAGTGGGAACCGTGAAATTGAAATAGATTGTTTGACTTATATATCTATCGAGGGAGATCGACTGCACTCCATGTATGCCCTGGACAGTTGCCTGGCGGTCAATGCTGGTGACGCTGAATTCAAGGTCGTAGTCAAGGCTTTCATCCCGGTGGTTCTGTATAATGTATTCTAATTGATTTTCTTCATTTGCGTTTAAATGATTATATTTTACTAACTGACTAGAATCAGCTTCCGAACCTGGGAGGAACACAAGGACACCCAGAAAGAGGGCCCCAACCAAGGCATACCCGTAGGATATCCTTGTGCTCATCGACCATTCATGGGACTTGCGTATTAATAACTTCCTTACAATTCTTTGACAATCAGGGTGAATAATTTTGATTTATAATTATTATTTATCCATTATATCATTGATAATGCATTAATTGATTAATTAATTGATTAATTATGAAATTAGTTTATCCGTCAAGTATCTGTCCCAGAAACTGCTGCAGCCGCTCAGTCTTTGGCGCGACGAGCATTGAGGGTGGACCTTCCTCGACTACTGCACCGTGGTCCATGTAGAGAATCCAGTCGCTTACTTCACGCGCGAAGCCGATTTCGTGGGTGACGATAATCATGGTCATCCCCTCGTTAACCAGCGCCTTGATTGACTCGAGGACCGACCCAATCAGCTCCGGATCGAGCGCTGAAGTCGGTTCGTCAAAGAGCATTACCTTGGGATTCATTGCCAGCGCGCGCGCGATGGCGACGCGCTGCATCTGTCCACCCGAGATTTGCCCCGGGAAGGCCTCCAGCTTGTCGAGCATGTCTACCTTTTCAAGCACCCCACATGCGATTTTCTTCGCCTCGGCGCGCGAGTAGCCCCTCACCTTACGCAGCCCAAGGGTAACGTTCTCCAGCACCCGCAGGTGCGCGAAGAGTTCGAAGGACTGGAAGACCATCCCGATTTCGGAGCGGATTTTGTTTATGTCGGTCTTCTGGTCGTTAATCTTTACTTCTTCCAGGTAGATCTCGCCTTCGGTCGGCTCAATCAGGCGGTTGATACAGCGCAGCACAGTTGACTTGCCGCTGCCGGAAGAGCCGATGATGGCCACAACCTGCTTCGGCCGCACCTCGAAGCTGACCCCCCGCACGGCGTGGACGTTGCCCGGGTACACTTTCTCCAGGTTCTGCACCCGGATAATCGGCAAAGCCCCTGCGCTCATGTCTCGCCTCCGAGGCCGAGGCCGGGAATCTTCAGCTTGCGCTCCGCGTATTTCAGGATGTTCGTCAGGGTGTAGGTTATCGAGAAGTAGAACAGCAGCACCAGCCCCCAGGTCCAGAACGTCTCGAAGGTAATCGAAATAAGCAATTTGCCCTGCCGCGTCAGCTCGCCGTAGCCAATGGCTGAGGCGAGTGATGAATTGAGGACCAGGTTGATGGTTTCATTACCGAGCGGCGGGATGACAATCCGGATTGCCTGCGGCATGATGACATGACGCATGGTCTGCAGGTAGGTCAGCCCCAGACTGCGCCCCGCCTCCATTTGCCCCGTCGGGATGGCCTGGATGCCGCTGCGAATGATCTCGGTCTGGTAGGCACCTGAGTTGAGGCCGAGGGCGACGATGGCGCTGCCGTAGGCCCGCTCGAAGGTACCGTCAAAGGTAAGGTCAATCCCGATCTGGACCAGCCCGAAATGGATGAAGAAGAACTGGACCAGCAAGGGCGTATTCCGGAAGATATCCGTATAGAACGTGGCGAACAGTTTCAGGGGATTGAAGCTGAATGTGCGCCAGGCGCCTTCACTATCGGTAAGCGAAATCGGGACATTGACGTTAAACTGTGATGTCTTGAAAGTGGCAAGTGTGATTCCAATCGTGAAACCGAACAGGATACTGATGTAGATTATCTTGAGGGTATTCTTCAGCCCCTCTACCAGTTTGGGATAGGCGTAGCTCGCATAATCCCGGAATCCGCTGAACTTGCGGGCCGTTGGGATGGTAGCGGGGTCGGTCCCCTCGCGGTCGGTGTGGAGCGCGACCCCGTCGTCACCAATTACGAAACCGTAGAAGCCGGTCGCCATCGAGACCGAATGGAAATCGCTGCTGATTTCGCCCGGGTAGGTCTGGTTTACGAAGTCCTTGCCGCCTTTCTTGGAGAGGGCGATGTAGCCGCTATCGCCGGCAACCCATACCTTGTAGATGGAAGAGGCACTCACAGAATTCAGGGTGTTGCTGACCCCGGTTTGCCAGCCGCTCCAGAGATAGCCGACTGGCGTGTCTCCCGCCCCGGAACTGGAGATGAAGCTGCCGTTCGACCCTGCGGCGAAGGCGCGGATAGGACTCACATACTCAATAGCATGGAAGTCAATCTCCGTGTATCCTTCGGGCACAATCCGGGGCTCCCAGAGGTTTCCGCCATTCTCCGTCCCGAGGATTACTCCCTCCACGCCGACTGCAATTCCATTGGTGGAGTCCAGGAAGTCTATGTCGTAGAGGTCGGTCGTGACGCTTGTTGTGAGCTGCGACCAGTTGCCTGTTGCATCGCCCTTCCAGATTTCTCCATTGTTACCGGCGACGAAGATGGTGGAATTAGCGGGCGACAGGTATTCGGCAATCGTAATGCTGGAGAGCTGCGTCGCGGTTGGCAGCGAGATGTCGGTCCAGGTCCCGCGCTCGAAACTGACCAGCACCGTGCCTTCGTCACCGCATGCTACGATTATCCCGTTGTAGTCAATATCAAGCAAGTCCCGGGTCGTTCCAGAGCTTTCCGCACTCCAGCTCGAGCCGTTATTGCTTGTTGAGAAAATTATTCCGTTCTCCCCGACCGCTACTGCCGAGGTGGTATTCAGCGCCGCAATCGCCCTGAAATCGACGTCGGCTGCTACGGGAGTAAGGTCCCAGCCGGTCGTGGCTACCTCATCGGCCTGAGATTTCAGTACCGGCAGGACAATGAAGAAGATACAACCAATAGTAAACAGGACCAGGAATCGTGAGCGAGTCAGCCGTTCGTCGCTCTCTTCTCTGTAATTGTTCCTTTGCACCGAGGGCGAGGCTGCCCGCGCTAAATACTATCTGGCTCCTGAATAGGCTTTTATACCTGCCTGAATAGGCCGCGACCGTGCGTCCAAGCGGCGCAGAGGCCAAACATGAACCTGAAACAGATATTCGGAGCATTGTTCGTAGCTGCATTCATGCTCTCGCTGGCGGCTGTACCCGCTAGTGCGGGTAGTGTAGGCTACAAGATTGGCGTACAGTCGGGGACCACTTCCGACACGTACGCGGCGGAGAGCCTGCCCAACGCAGTTGTGCATGGATTCGACACCATCGACCTGGCGCTGGCAGCGCTGAAGCAGGGCGACGTCCAGTTCGTAATGGGCGACCTGCCGACCCTGAAGTACTACGAAGCCGAGGCTGACTCGGGCGTAAGCGTCGTCGCTTCGTTCGGCGCCGAGGACTTTGGCATCGGCGTCCCGTTGGGTGAGAGCGAACTACTCGACGCGATTAACATGGCGCTGGGCGAAGTCATCAGCTCGGGCGATTATGACGCCATCTTTGCCGTCAGCTTTGGTAACGAGATTGTGGTGCTGACAGACGATACTGACGCAAGCACCGCGACCATGTACCCGGACACCACCGCAGGTGGCAAGCTGGATGGCATCCTGCAGGACAACGGCACCATTGTCTTTGGTTCCGACACCACTTACCCGCCTTTCGAATCACTCGATGAGGATGGGAATTGTGTTGGCTTCGACTGCGATATCGCTGACGCAATTGCGGGCAAACTAGCAGCCCACTATGGCTTGGACAACTTCAGCGCTACCATGAAGACCAAGACCTGGGACGAGCTGCTCGCCTTCACCTACGACGACTACGACCTGACGCTCTCTGCAATGACCAAGACCGTGCAGCGCGCAGAGCAAACCCAGTTCACACGCGCCTACTACTCAAGCAAGCAGGGCATCCTCGGCACCCCCGACTCCCCTACTATCACTGGTGTTGACGACCTCAACACGCTGGTGGATGTTGCTGACGAGGATGAGGGTGGCCTGCCGGGCCTCTCGCTGCTCGTCTCGGCTGGCGCACTGGGCGCTATCGCGCTCCGCCGCCGCCACTAGGCCAGGAACGCACCAAGGAACCCGCCGCCATCCGCGGAGGGTTCCAAGCTGCATCATGCATGCGCCAGCGAATGCCTTCCTGAAAGGCTAGAGGCTGATTTCGAGCAGGTCCCCGGGCGCATTCGCGAAGTCCTGATCCAGCCCGAGATAAATCTCGGTGGTGCGGATGCTGCTGTGGCCGAGGCTCAGCTGCACCTGCCGCAGGTCGGCACCAGCCTTGTAGGCCAGCTGCGCGTAAGTGCGCCGCAGGTCATGCGGCAGCACTTGCTTCCCAAGAATATCCCGGCTGCGGCGGGCAACAATGTCGCGGACGCCCTGCGGAGTTATGCGCGCTGAGCCCGGCGTCCCGTTTCTGCGGATGGAGAAGAAGATGAACGCACCGGGCCGTAGTTCTGTCGAGGCTGCGAGCCATCCCTCAAGGCATTTCCCGGCCCAGGCCGGGACCGCGACGGTGCGCTGCCGGTCGCCCTTGCCGTGGATGTCGGCGATGACCGGCCGGCCCTGCGCTTCCTGCAGCTGTTTGAGTCGCAGGCCGCAGAGTTCAAACCGCCGCAGTCCACAGCCCGCCAGCAGCGCCAGGATGGCGCGGTCGCGTACGTCGTGGATGCGGTCGCGCGGCAGGTCCTGTAGCAGTTCCTGCACTTCCGCGAGCGTGAGCCAGGTGTGGAGGCGCTGGCCGCGCGGACGCCGGAACCGGATTTCGAGCAGGTCCCGGTATGTTTTCTCGTTAATCGTCCCGAGCCGCCGGAGGTCCTTGAACAGCTGCCGCAGCACCGATAGG
>JAKURS010000053.1 GCA_022449705.1 Candidatus Poseidoniia archaeon
GTGGTGGCGCGCAGCTACCTTGGGATGGGCTACTACGGCACCATCACGCCACCGGCGTTGCGGCGCAACCTGCTCGAGAACCCGGGCTGGTACACCGCGTATACACCCTACCAGCCGGAAATCGCGCAGGGGCGGCTCGAAGCGCTGCTCAACTTCCAGACCATGGTGTGTGACCTGACGGCGATGCAAATCGCCAACGCCTCGCTGCTCGACGAAGCGACCGCCGCCGCCGAAGCGATGGCGATGGCGTGTAACGGTGCTCGTGGCGACCGCGCCACCTTTCTCGTCGCTGCCGACTGCCATCCGCAGACCATCGCCGTCGTGCGAACGCGCGCGGCGCCGCTTGGCCTGCGCATCGTCATCGCGCCACCAGTGGAAATGGAGTTTGACGATGACACCTTCGGCGTGCTGCTGCAGTATCCCGCCACCGACGGCGCCGCCTGCGACTACTCCGGCACGGTCGCCGCCGTGCACAAGGCGGGCGCGCTGGCGGTCGTCGCGACCGACCTGCTGGCGCTCTGCCTGTTGAAGCCGCCGGGCGAATGGGGTGCCGACATTGTCGTCGGCTCGTCGCAGCGCTTTGGTGTGCCGATGGGTTACGGTGGGCCGCACGCCGCGTTCCTCGCGACGCGTGACACGCTGAAGCGGCGGCTGCCCGGCCGGCTGGTAGGTGTCTCGAAGGACGCCCACGGTGCGCCCGCACTGCGGCTGGCGCTGCAGACGCGCGAGCAGCACATCCGGCGCGACCGCGCGACGAGCAACATCTGCACCGCGCAAGTGCTGCTCGCCGTTACCGCGGCGATGTTCGCGGTCTACCACGGTCCTAGCAAGCTGCGCGCGATTGCCGAGCGGGTGCATCGCCTGGCGGAGACGCTTGCCGCGTCGCTGCGTGCTGCCGGCCTGGCGGTCGCGCACGACCACTACTTCGACACGCTGCGCGTCACCGCGCACGGCGCGCTCGAACGCGCTGTCGGGCAGGGCATCAACCTGCGCGACCTCGGCGACGGCGACGTCGGTATCGCGCTCGATGAGACCGTCGGCGCCGCCGAGCTGGCGGAGCTGCTGACGGTCTTTGGCGCGGAGCAGGCTGACCCGCACGGCGATGCCATACCGGGGGCATTGCGGCGCGAATCGCAGTTCCTCGAGCACCGCGTTTTCAACGCTTACCACAGTGAGACTGAGTTCATGCGCTACCTGCACCGGCTCGAAACGAAGGACCTCGCGCTGAACACCAGCATGATTCCGCTCGGTTCGTGCACCATGAAGTTGAACGCCACGGCCGAAATGGAGCCGATAAGCTGGCCCGGCTTCGCAGACCTGCACCCCTACGCGCCAGCGGAGCAGGCGGCCGGCTACCGCCGGCTGTTTGACGACCTCGAGGCGTGGTTCTGTTCCATGACCGGCTTCGCCGCCATCTCGCTCCAGCCCAACGCCGGCTCGCAGGGCGAACTGGCAGGGATGCTCGCGATTCGTGACTATCACGCCGCGCGCGGCGAAGGCGGCCGCGACGCCTGCCTAATTCCCGCCAGTGCGCACGGCACCAACCCCGCCTCGGCAGTGATGGCCGGCATGCATGTCGTCCCGGTCGCGTGCGACGCTGACGGCAATATCGACATCGCCGACCTCAAGGCACGTGCGACCGAGTGCGGCGACGGCCTGGCGGCGCTGATGGTCACCTACCCTTCGACGCACGGCGTCTTTGAAGCGCACATCCGCGAAGTGTGCGACATTGTCCACTCCGCCGGCGGGCAGGTCTACCTCGACGGCGCCAATCTCAACGCGATGGTCGGCCTCTGCCAGCCGGCCGAGTTCGGCGCCGACGTCTGCCACCTAAACTTGCACAAGACCTTCTGCATCCCGCATGGTGGCGGCGGCCCCGGCATGGGGCCAATTGGTGTCGCCGAAGACCTCGTGCCGTTCCTTCCGGGTGACCCGCTCTCCGATGGCGCCGCCGGTGGCGGCGCCGTCTCTGCGGCCAACTACGGCAGCCCACTAATCCTGCCGATAACGTGGGCGTACATCGCGATGATGGGCGCTGCCGGGCTACGCGAAGCGACGCAGGTCGCCATCCTCAACGCCAACTACGTCGCGCAGCGGCTCGGCGACGCCTACCCCGTGCTCTACACCGGCGCCGGCGGCCGCGTCGCGCACGAGTGCATCCTTGACACGCGGCAGATGCTGGCCGACGCGGGGCTGACCGTCGACGACGTCGCCAAGCGGCTCATCGATTACGGTTACCACGCACCGACGATGTCGTTCCCGGTCCCGGGGACGCTGATGGTCGAGCCGACCGAGTCCGAGAGCCGCGCCGAGCTGGATCGCTTCTGCGACGCGATGCTCGCGATTCGTGCCGAGATTGCCGTGGTCGCCGACGGCAAGCTGGCGGCCGCCGACAGCCCGCTGCGCCATGCGCCGCACACCGCCGCCGCCGCGACCGCCGACGAGTGGGACCGCGCCTATCCGCGCGAGCAGGGCGCGTTCCCCGCCGCGTGGCTGCGTGACCACAAGTACTGGCCACCGGTCTGCCGCATCGACCAGCCGTGGGGCGACCGCAACCTCGTCTGCAGCTGCCCCGCCGACTGGGCGGAACGGGACTGAAGCGGCCTATGACTGCCGCCAGTACCAGACGCCGCCGCTCCCGCTGCGCGCCTCCACCGCTGGCCACCGGCCGCAAGCCCCTTATGCGTTGCAGTGCTCCCGCACCCATGACCCTGCGCATGTATGGCACCGGCTGGTGCGGTGACTGCCATCGCGCGAAAGCGTGGCTCGATGGGGAGAATATTCCGTACGTGTTCCTCGATATCGAGAGTGACAATGCGCTGCGCGACCGCGCGGTTGCGCTCAACGACGGCTTCCAGCGCGTGCCGGTGCTGGAGTTTGATGACGGCAGTGTGATGGTCGAGCCGAGTAACGCGCAATTAGAACAGAAGTTGAAAATCAAGTGAAAAAAACGATAGCCTTTTTATGGCACAACCTTCGTGCGTCGGCGGGCAAATGCTATATATCTCGATAGCACAGTCCCGATGGAGCTAAACGATGTCAACCCCCACCCGCGCCCTGCTGCTGGCCGCCTTGGTACTGGGCAGTTCGCTCTTCATCTTCAGCCCGCAGGCCGAGGCGCAGACGGCGCCGGTCGCTTTCTCCATGACTTTCGCTGACGCCGCGGTGAAAATGGACGTGCGTCCCGGCGCCTCGGGCGTCGGCTGCACCGCGATGCTGATAGAGAACCAGGGGATCGCCAACATCGATGTCAATGTTGCCATAACGGGCGGGGGCGTGACCATCTCTCCCTCGACCATTTCGGTGACCCTCGCCTCGGGCGGCTCGATCACCGTGCCGGTCTGCGCCATCGCCAACGTCCGGGCCGGCTACAAGAACGTGGACGTGCAGGCGACCGGGCAGGGGTGCGAGACGACGACCTGCCTGAATCCGCAGACCAAGTTTGCCGGCTTCACCGCGCAGATTGAGCAGTATGCGCGGCTCTCCATCCGCGCCGACCAGCCCTTCCAGCGGGTCGGTCCCGGCAAGGAGTTCCCGCTTTCCTTCACCGTCATCAACTACGGCAATCACATTGACACCATCTTGGTCGAGGTGATCAACCAGGAGGCGCTTGAGGACGCTGGCTTCATCGTCGCTCTCTCGCAGCCGCAGGTCGAGATTGACAGCCAGGGCGAGATGCAGATTCCCCTCCAGATCCGCACCCCGCGCGGCACTGTCGTCGGCTGGTTCAACGAGTACCACACTGTTATCGTGAAGGCGTCGACGACGCTGGCGGGCGAGACCGAGGCGCGCTCCATTACCTCGACCCTGTGGGTGCGCGGCGTCTTCATGCCGGGCTTCGAGACCGCCTTCTCGCTGCTGGCGCTCGCCTTCGTCGCGATGACGCTGGCGCGGGTGAAGCGCGACGACGAATAGGCGCTCCGGCGACAGACCTGGCTACGATGAGTAGCGAGATGGGTAGCGACACGGAAACCGGCGAGTTCGCCTGCGGCTTCATCCTGTTCCGCGGCGACTGCACGCTGCTGCTGCGCCATACCGAGGGGCACTGGGCGCCGCCGAAGGGGCGCGTCGAGCCTGGCGAGGCCGAAATGGAAGCGGCACTGCGCGAATTGCGGGAGGAGACCGGGCTGCGCGACATCGCGGTTTTCGAGGGCTTTAGCCACGAAATCGGCTACCTCAAGCGACGTGACGGCGCTGAAATCCCGAAGCGTGTTCTCTTCTTCCTCGCCGAATCCCCGTCAGGTGAGGTGCGGCTGAGCGACGAGCACACCGCTTTCGACTGGCTGGAATGGGACGCGGCGCTCGCGCGCACCACCCATGACACGACGCGCGAAGCTCTTGCTGCAGCGCGCGAGTTCCTGCAGCAGCAGCCTTAATGTCTCCGACGAACGCAGGGGGTGCATGCAGCCGCTGAACCGCCGCGAGCAGATGCAGGCCCTCCTCGCCGCCATCGGGCTGCTGCTGCTCGGCTTCGCGCTTTTCTACGGCGGCAGCGCGGCGGCGGTCGCGCTCGCCGCCGCGGCCGGTGCCTTCTGGCTGGCGTTCGGCAACCCCCGCACGGCGACCACCCCTCAGGCGCTGCTCGAGCGCGTCAGTGGTGTAGCGGCCCACAAGCTGGACCGCGCCGAGAGCTGGCTCTGCGCACAGGTAAGCGCCGAGAAGAAGGGCGATCGCACCCTCGTTGGCGTCGCGTTCAACTTCATGCTGGTGATGGCAGTGGTGCTGCCGGCTGACCTGCTGTTCCAGCACATGACGCGCGGCGAGAACTCACTGCTGCTTTACCAGAAGTTCCTGACCTGGTTTGTTTGGGCGGTCGAGAGCGCGTTCGGCATCGCGGTTACCATCGGCGGCAGCAACGGGACGCTGCTGCGGTACGAGGAGATGATTGACCTGGAAATCGTCAGCGCCTGCACCGGTCTGCACGAAACCCTGTTTCTGGGGCTACTCATCCTCTGCTTCCGTGGTGTGAAGCCGCTGGTGCGCGTGCACTGGGCCGCGTACGCCGCTATCTTCATCTTCTTCGAGAACGCGTTGCGTATCATCACCGCCTACCCGCTCATCATGCAGTATGGCTTTACGACCTGGGACAAGGTGCACTATTTCTGGTGGCAGACCGGCCAGTACGCGCTCATCATGGCGCTCTTCGTGCTGTGGGTGCTTACCATCGGCGGCCGGCCCGAGAACCGCAGCCGTACCCGCCCCGCCTAGTCGGGCGGGATGAGGTGCCCCATCTTCCGCGACTTGGTGCGCAAGTAGTCGCGATTTTCTGCCTTCGGTGTTATAGCATGTGGCTCCCGCCGCACCGTCAGGCCTGCTTCGCGCAGCGCCTCGACCTTGGCAGGGTTGTTGGTCAGCAGCGCTACCTTGTCCACGCCGAGGGACTTTAGGATGGTGACCGCGTCTCCATATTGCCGCATCTCGCCGCTGAAACCCAATTTTTCGTTGGCCTCGACCGTGTCAAGGCCGTCGTCCTGCAAGTTGTAGGCGTGGAGCTTGTTCACCAGCCCAATGCCGCGCCCCTCCTGCCGCAGGTAGATGATGACACCGCTGCCTACCTCGGCGATCCGCGCCATCGCCAGGTCCAACTGCTCACCGCAGTCGCAGCGGTCGGAGTGGAACACGTCGCCCGTCAGGCATTCCGAGTGGATGCGTACCAGGAGTTCGCCCTCCATGTTGCCCAGTGCCAGCGCGATATGCTCACGGTTGGTCGTCTCGCCAGGAAAGGCAAGGATGCGGAACTCGCCGAAGCGGGTCGGCAATCGCGCCGCCGCCAGCGCATCGTCCTCGCACGCTTCCGCCATCGGCGCGCCACCCGGCGGCCGGTTTTATTACTTGCTCACAACGAGCAGCTTGCGCCCGTCCTTCTTAGAGTCCGAAACCAGTGTGTAGTTGCGTCGCTTTATGACAGTCAGGATGTCCCGCTTCGCATCCTCCTCATCCCAGCGCACCTGCAGTTCCTCGTCCACTGGGAGCGGCATCAGCGCGCGCAGCAGCGCCATCACCGCCTGCGTGCACTGCAATCCACGCACGTCAACCTCTTTCAGGTTACCGCCCCCGCCTGACCATCAGCAGGAGAAGCTCGACCCGCAGCCGCAGCTTTCGCTGGCGTTCGGGTTCTCGACCTTGAAGCCGGATCCGCTCACCGACTGGACGAAGTCAACCTGCATCCCTGCTATAAACGGCAGGTCCTGTCGCCCGACGACCAGCCGGATGCCGCCCGACTCGAATTCCTCATCGCCTGGCTGCTCCTCGGAATCCAGGCTCAGCCCGTACTGCATCCCGGCGCAACCGCCCGGAAGGACCGCGATACGCAGTGCCATGTCAGACTTGCCTTGCGCATCCATCGAGCGCTGCAGTTCGGCGGCGGCTGCCTCGGTCACGGTAATCGGCACATTATCCGCTGCGAGCGCGGCTTCGGAGCTGGTGGCCATGTCTAGTCCGCGATTACCTGTGGCAGTATTAGAACTTGCGCTGCTCATTCGGTCGTTGCCCCCTGCTTGCCGTGGAGCGCGGCTCGCAGCGTGTGCCACGCCAGCGTGGCGCACTTCACTCGCGTCGGGTAGTCGCGAATCCCGCCAAAGGCCCCAAGC